>CAYYCF010000040.1:0-12933 GCA_964470235.1 uncultured Anaerolineales bacterium
GCAGGCCAGCAATTGTTTCGCGATAGTTATTTTTCATAACGAGTTCGGATACTGATATTGTTGGGTAAATTGGCTTCTCCTTGATGATTCCGCGACATTGCGCCTACAGAATTAAGGATTGATGCGGCGGAATAAGAGAGAATCGAAATCACGTTTCCATGTGCCGCCGCATCAATCCCAGTTGAACTAAGCCGCGCGCAGGAGAATCCTGATCCACTATTTGAAAATTAAAGCTCACTCACCGGGTTGAGTCATCCGACTTCATCGCCTTTTCACCCATCGTGCAAGGGACTGTACACATGAAAAGGGTCTTTTGGCAAACAACGCGACGACCAATTCGGCCTCATCAGATCGGTCTGGCAATTTAGGGGAACGCGAAACCAGAGACAACGGCGAGCATGACTGATGTCGAAGGTTAGATGGATCATTGCTTGCGCTCGGCATCCCCCTTGATCATTTTCCCTCTTGACAACTGCATATCATCGGTAACCCGCCACGCCTACCGCTTTTCTTGAACGGGCTTTGCCGATGCTCTGACTAAACCCATTTTCACCTCTCTGCTCTCTGGAAGACTGATAGCAGCCAAGAGCAATTTCTTGACTGTGCCAAGTCGAATATCCTGGCTGTCTTTGATATTTACATATCTCACCTGCCTACCAGTGCCTTCGAGCAACCTGTCTGGGTCAGGCAGAAGCACGCCAAACTCAAAACCAAGTTTGACACTATCTTTCTGCGGGAAGATTCCGCAGAAGTAGCCGCTCTCTGGGTGGCGGTACCCGATGCCATGCCAGACGGGATAAGCCAACTCGATGGCATTTGGGACAGTCGCGAGAACAAGTTTGCGAAGAGTCTCCGCCATAGCGCGAACTTCTATTGTATGTGCCGCGAGGATGTCTTCGGGTATAACTCTGTCAGCACCTTTGCGGCTGCTGCGCTTTTTCATGAACGCATCTGACTCCGTGCGACGAAGTTCTCTGGCTCATTCTTGCGGAAGAGCCACATTCAAGTGGAATATCGTCATTGTCTTCTCGTCAATTAGCCCAGAGAATTCCAGGCACACGGGGATTTCCATGGCCGCTTTAGCAGCGCCTTGCGCAGACTTCATATCAGTCCAGTAAACGATGTCTGCCCAATGCCCATCATCAGTGACAGCGAGTTCTCTCCGCATATAGCCATTCATCGTCCGCAAGATAGGGGTAACTTTCGCGGCGGCTTCTTTCAAAGCCGACTCACTGACACCAGTTGTC
The DNA here is from genome assembly GCA_964470235.1 of uncultured Anaerolineales bacterium. GTDB lineage: Bacteria > Chloroflexota > Anaerolineae > Anaerolineales > VGOW01 > VGOW01. The sequence continues at coordinate 1,248 of CAYYCF010000040.1, forward strand.
GTCTTGAAGATGACGAGTTCGATGACTGCGGGTTTCATTTTCGTTTCCTCCTTTGTTGGTGTTTGGTACGAGTACGCCCATCCTTGCGGTGGGCTAACAAATTAAGGATTGATGCGGCGGAAGAAGAGAAAATCAAAATCACGTTTCCCTGCGCCGCCGCATCAATCCGAGTTGAACTAAGCCGCGCGCACTACAACCCTGCAAACAGATCAACTAGATTTCCATCGGGATCGACAACCACGGCATAGCGTTGTCCCCAAAAGGCATTCCACGGCGCTTTGTGGCCCCGGTAACCGCTCTGAACAACGCGGTCATACAAACTGTCCACCTCCGCAGGACTTTTGCATTTGAATGCCAAAGTCATCCGCTGGCCCACGGGTTCAATCCAGTCTGGATAAATGTTCTTAATCATCTCCTGGCTATCCCAGGCAATGCGGAATCCGTTCGGCAGGATGACTTCCACATGCTGCTCGGACTCCATATTTGGGAGAATATCGAGTCCGAGCAGACTATAGAACCTCAGCGAGGCGGTCATGTCGCGCACAACAATGCCAATCAGGTCTGGCTGTGCCATTGGAATTGCTATTGTCCTCTCTCCTTGAGCTAAACCGACGATTTGATTATGCGTTCTCTGCTTTGACCAACCCGACGACATTGCCCTCCGGGTCGGCGAACATGGCGAAAGTAACCATGGGCGTTTCGGTCACGGGCACCATCATTTTTGCGCCCATGCTTACGGCCTTGTCGAGATAGCCCTGCATATTGTCTACTTCGACGTAGAACGTAACGTAAGGCTTCGACCCTTTCTCGACCGGCCCGATGCCGCCGTCAATTCCGTGCCCGGCGTCGGTATGCATCATCGCGTAGCCCATCTGCTCGTCGAAGTGCCCTTGCCAGCCAAACAACTTGGCATAGAACTCCGATTGCTTTTTTGGATCCTTAGCCCCAACTTCCCAATGAACAACTGGCTTGCCCATATCGTATCCTCCTAATTATATTTGTCTGAAACTTGTTAGGTCTTGCCGGATTTGAATAATACTACACTACGGCCACTTCCAGCTCGGCCTCTTCTGCGGCGGCTTCGGCGCGCACCACCGGCACCGGCGCGGCGCCGGCCGCCGTCTGCGCCCGGATCGCCAGTTCGATTTCCTCGGCCAAATCGGGATTCTCACGCAGATAATTCTTGGCATTCTCGCGCCCCTGCCCGAGGCGGGTATCGCCGTACGTGAAGAACGCGCCGCGTTTGGTGATCACTTCCAACAGCACGCCGATGTCAATCAATTCGCCCATCTTGCTGATGCCTTCGTGGTACATGATGTCAAACTCGGCTTCGCGGAAGGGCGGGGCGACCTTATTCTTGGTGACCCGGACGCGCGTGCGGCTGCCCAAAATATCTTGGCCGACTTTGATGGCTTGAATGCGCCGCACGTCACAGCGGATGCTGGCGTAGAATTTGAGCGCGTTGCCGCCGGTGGTCGTCTCCGGGTTGCCGAACATCACGCCGATCTTCATACGCAGTTGGTTGGTGAACAGCACGGCAGTGTTGGATTGTTTGATGGCGCCGGAAAGTTTGCGGAGCGCCTGACTCATCAGACGGGCTTGCAGGCCCATGTGGCTGTCGCCCATCTCGCCTTCGATCTCGGCGCGGGGAACCAGCGCGGCCACCGAGTCGACCACGACCACGTCCATCGCACCCGAGCGCACTAACGCTTCGGCGATTTCCAATGCCTGTTCACCGGTGTCCGGCTGGGCGATGTACAAGTTGTCCACGTCCACGCCGCACTTGGCGGCATACACCGGGTCGAGCGCGTGCTCCATATCAATGTAGCCGCACACCCCGCCGCGCTTTTGGGCTTCGGCCACAACGTGCTGGCACAGCGTGGTTTTGCCGGAAGACTCCGGCCCGTAAATTTCGGTGACGCGGCCGCGCGGGATGCCGCCGATGCCCAGCGCGATGTCGAGCGCGAGCGAGCCGCTGGGGATGCTTTCGATTTGCATGTGCGCAGCTTCGCCCAGCCGCATGATCGCGCCATCGCCAAACCGCTTGGCCAGGTCGCCCAGGGTTTTGTCGAGGCTGTTTCGGCGAGCGGGGTCCAGGGTGCGCTCACTTTTTTCCTCAACCACAGTTTCGGTTTTGCTGCTCTTTCTGGCCATGACAATGTTCTCCTTTCGGGTAATCAAAACCAGTTGCTCGCTATGGGTTTTCAGCAACTGGAACAGATGTCCGTATATTAGAACAGATATTCTGATAAGTCAAGTACGAGAAATATGGTACAAATCTCGCGTATTTTGGCCGCCCAGGGCACGCCAGGAAGGTGGGCGCGAGGAGGTAACGCTCAAATCCGATGCGGTGCGCGGGCGGCGGAAGGCGTCTTCGCCGCTCATGCCCGCGCTACTGCTCTCTTTCCTTATTCGGGCCGCAGCGCGACGCGATTACGCCCGCCTTGTTTAGCGGCGTATAAGGCTTGGTCGGCTTGATCGATCATTTGGGCCAGGTCTTGGTGCGAGTCGTCGAGGATGACCACGCCCACGCTCACGGTGATCCGAACGGGCCCGTGGCCGGTCGTGAACACTGTTTCGCCGACGGCCTGGCGGAAGCGTTCGGCGGCTTGTTGCACGCCTTCCTGCGCTGTTTCGGGCAGGAGGGCAATGAACTCATCGCCCCCGGTTCGGCCTACCAGGTCGACGTCGCGCATTTCACGGCGAGTCAAGCTTGTTAATTCAACCAAGATTTCGTTGCCTGCGGCGTGACCGTAAGTGTCGTTGACGTTTTTGAAAAAGTCGAGATCAAACATGAGCGCCGCCAGCGGGCGATGGAAGCGTCTGGCCCGTTCAAATTCACGTTGGGCCAATTCCAAGAAGCCGCGCCGGTTATACAACCCGGTTAAGTCGTCGGTGATGGCCAGCAGTTGTGTGCGCTCGTGTAGGCGCGCCTTTTCGATGGCGACGGCGGCCAGGTCGGCGAGCGCCAGCAACATGCGCCTGGCTTGATCGTTCGGCGGCAATCCGCTGAGGGCGATCACGCCGATCACTTTGTCTTCGGTCTTCAGCGGCACGTTGGTGTGTTGAGTCGGCGCGTTGTCGGTGAAGTCACCCTGGGGGCGCGGGTCGGCGGCGGTGTCGGTGATCTCGACGATCTCGCCTCTGAGGATTGAATGAGCAAACGTGCCCTCGGCAATGGGTAGGCGGCGCTCAATGAACTTCTGCGCTTCCGCATTGTCTGCGCCCAGCCAGGTGACGATCCGCAGAGTCTTGCCATCGGGCTCGACCAGGATGATTTCGCACTGCTCCTGGCCGACCAGCTTGGCCGCTTCGGATGATACCAATTGCAACGTGCCTTCGGCGGTTCGGGCGCGGTTGAGGGCTTCGCCGATGCGCGCTAACACCCGCAGTTCGTCGGCCAAAATGGAAAGTTCCTTGTTGTGCCTGGCTTGACTTTGCAGGCGCGCCTCGAGTTGCGCCTGCCTGGCGATTCTGACCAGCGTGTCGAGCAAGCGCACCCGCATAGCTTCGAGGGCGTGAGCCAGGTCGCGCACTTCGTCCGTGCCGACCGGCTGCACTATCGTGTCCAGGTCTCCGGCGCTGATCTGCCGGGCGGCGGTAATCAGTTGCTCAAGAGGCCGCAGGAATTGACCCGACCAAAGCGCGATTGCGCCCAAACCTAAACCGACGAGAGTTGTTGAGACGACGAGCAAGACGGTGCGCAGACGGATCAGTTCGTCAATGCTTTCCAGAACATCGGGGTCGGTGGCCACCTCGGCGCGCATCATGTCTAATTGATGTTCCGAATACTGCCAACTGATTGCGCCGACGATCAAGAAGATGGCTAACACCGGCACGCTCACCAGCGCCACCATCTTCCAGCGTAGACCGAACTTGCTGCCTGCCATCGCCCTAACTGTAATGTACTTTCTATCAATGAGCAAATGAGCGCCTCTGCTCTTTGCTTGACACTTCTCAAACCCTCATGTTATTCTGTCCCGCGCTTTGTGGCTGGTGGTTGAACCGCCCAGACGCAAAGATCGCGAAGCTCTCTTTATTTCTCTTTTTCTTTGCGCCCTTCGCGGTAAAGACCCAATGAGTGATCGTCGTTACTGGATCGGCTTCAACATGATCAAGGGCATAGGCCCGGCCAAAGTGCGCGCGCTCCTCGATCACTTCGGCGATCTCGAACCGGCCTGGCGCGCCGCGCGCGCCGAGTTGCAAGCGGCCGGGTTGGACGGGCGGGCGATTGACTCGCTCGAGGCCGGGCGCAAAGGAATCGATCTCGATCACACGCTGGCTCAATTGGAAAGCGCCGGCCTGCGGACGCTGTGTTGGGAAGACGAGCAATATCCGCGGCGGTTGCGTGAGATCGCCAACGCGCCGCCGCTGATTTATTATCGCGGCACGTTCGAAACTTCGGACGATTGGGCGGTGGCGTTGGTTGGCACGCGGCGGGCGAGCGCTTACGGAAAAGAAGCCGCCCGCGAATTGGCAGGCGCATTGGCCGCTTCGGGCGTCACGGTGGTGAGCGGGTTCGCCAGAGGCATTGACGCCACGGCCCACATCGCGGCGTTGGAAGCAGGGGGAAGAACGATTGCCGTCCTCGGTTCCGGATTGGATAAGCTCTATCCGTCGGAACATGCTCCCCTGGCTGAACGGATCATCGAACGGGGCGCGTTAGTGAGCGATTACGCGCCAGGCACGCCGCCCGACAGCGGCAATTTTCCGCCGCGCAACCGGATCATCAGCGGCCTGTCGCTGGGCGTGATCGTCGTCGAAGCGGGAGAAGAGTCGGGCGCGTTGATTACCGCCGACTATGCGGCGGAACAGGGGCGCGAGGTATTCGCCGTGCCGGGAAATATTTTCAGCCGCAGCAGTCGCGGCGCCAACCGCTTGCTTCAGCAAGGCGCGAAAGCGGCCTTGAGCGCCGAGGACGTGCTGGAAGAATTGAATTTGAAAATGGCGGCGCATCAAGCCGAGGCGCGGGCGCAGCTGCCTTTGTTTGAGGGCGCGGACGAGACTGAAAAATCATTGCTCAAACACCTTTCGGCAGAGCCGTTGCACGCCGACGAGTTGAGTGTGCTGGCCGCCTTGCCGATTGCCGCCGTGTCGTCGGCGCTGGCGATGATGGAGTTGAAAGGGCTGGTACGGCAGACGGGCGGGATGAGTTACGTGGTGGCGCGCGAGGCGCAAGCGATCTACAAAGTAGAATGACAGCGAAATCCCAAATCCCAACACCCAAATCCCAACGTTGCGAGATTGGGATTTTGGATTTGGAGTTGGGGATTTGGATTTGTAATGCAATTACCCTTTTTTGCTCTCATAATGGCCGGCGGCTCCGGCTCACGGCTGTGGCCGCTTTCGCGGCAAGACAGCCCCAAGCAAGTGTTGAAACTGCTCGGCGAACGGACGATGTTCCAACTAGCGGTGGATCGGCTACTGCCGATCTTTGCACCGGAGCGGATTATTACCGTGACCACCGTCGATCTGGCCGATCAACTGGCGGCGCAGGCGCCCATGTTGCCGCGCCGCAATTTTTTGGTTGAGCCGCAAGGCCGCGGCACTGCGCCGGTGATAGGGTTGGGGGCGTTGTATGCTCGCCACTTGGCCGGCGGCGAGGCCGTAATCGCCTGCGTCACGGCGGATCACTACATCAAAGACGCGCAGAAGTTTCGGAATGTTTTGTGCGCCGCCGGTGAGGCCGCCGAACGCAGCCACATCGTCACGTTGGGCATTCGTCCCTCGTTTGCCTCGACCGGTTTTGGCTATCTTCAACAGGGCGAGCTGTTGCCCGCCGCCGACGGTTTCGCTCTATACCGGATGATCGCTTTCAAAGAAAAGCCGGACGAAGCGACGGCGGCAAAATTTCTGGCCGACGGTTTGCATTCGTGGAATTCGGGCATGTTCGTGTGGACAACCGACCGCGTGGCCGGCGAGTTCGCGCGACAACTGCCCGACACGGCGGCGAAATTGAATGAAGTGGCGCGGGCTTTTGCGACCGCGGGTGACGGGCCGGAAAGCCTGCCCCACCCATATGATGAAACTATTGGGCGTATTTGGCCAACCGTCGAAAAGCAGACGATAGACTACGGCATTATGGAAGGCGCAAAGGATGTGGCAGTTATTCCGGTGGACATCGGCTGGAGCGACGTGGGGAGTTGGGCTTCACTGCTCGACATCATCGAACCGGACGAGCAGGGCAACGTGGTGATCGGCGGCGATCATTTGAGTGTGGACACCACCGGCACGCTGATCAGTTCCGGCCGTTTGGTGGCGACCATTGGTTTGACCGACTTAATTATTGTGGATACCGACGACGTTCTTTTGGTCTGTACGCGAGATCGCTCGCAAGACGTGAAAAAGATCGTGGAACGGCTGCAACAGCAGAAGGAGTATAAGTATTTGTAATGGAAGCCTATTGTTTCAAGTGCAAAGCAAAACGTGAAATACAGAACCCGGTGGCCGGGTTTAATGCCAAGGGCAGCCCGATCACCACCGGTACGTGCGGCGTGTGCGGCACCAAGATGTATCGCATGGGGAAAACACCGGCGCATGAAGGCCTGGAGAAGCCGGTCATCGCAAAATCGAATGGCGGCAAGAACGGAAAGATGGTCAAACGATCCGGCAAATTGGTGATCGTCGAATCTCCGGCGAAAGCCAAAACCGTCCAGCGTTTTTTGGGCAAGGGGTATCAAGTCAAAGCCTCGGTGGGGCACATTCGCGATCTACTGCGCTCCACGTTGTCGGTGGACGTGGACAACGGCTTCGAGCCGAAGTACCGCGTGCCGAACGAAAAGCGCGCCGTGGTGAAAGAGTTGAAAAACGAAGCGGCCAGCGCCGAAGAAATCTTTCTCGCCACCGACCCCGACCGCGAAGGCGAAGCCATTAGCTGGCATTTGCTCGAAGCGGCGGAAATAGACATCAGCCTGGCCAAGCGGGTGGTGTTCCACGAGATCACGAAGCCCGCTGTTGAGGAGGCCTTCGCGCACCCGCGCGATATTGACATGAACCTGGTCAATGCCCAACAGGCGCGGCGCATTTTGGATCGGTTAGTGGGCTACTCGCTGTCGCCGTTGTTGTGGGCCAAAGTGCGCGGACGGCTGTCGGCCGGGCGCGTGCAGAGCGTGGCCGTGCGGCTGATCGTGGATCGCGAGCGCGAGATTGACGCCTTCCTGTCGCAAGAGTATTGGACGATTGAAGCCGAACTGCTCAAGGCGGCTGACCATTCCAAAAAGCATTCTTTCTTCGCCAAACTGGCGCGGGTGAACGACAAGGAAGTTGGGCTAGACAAAGAAATCCCGCTGTCAGTCGAAGCGGATGCTAAACCGTTATTGGCCGATCTGGAAGGCGCGGCCTGGGCGGTGGTCAAAGTGAAACGGGGCGAACGCAAACGCAACGCGCCGCCGCCGTTCACCACCAGCACCATGCAACAAGAAGCCTCCAAGCGGCTCAACTTCACAGCCAGCCGGACGATGGCTATCGCGCAGCAGTTGTATGAAGGCGTTGACATTGGCAACGGCGGCGCGGTCGGCCTGATCACTTACATGCGGACCGACAGCACCAACGTGGCCGCCTCGGCGCAAGCGGAAGCGCGCGACTATGTCACCGGAAAATATGGCGGGGATTTTTTGCCGTCCGAAGCGCCGCAATACAAAACCAAATCCAAAGGGGCGCAAGAAGCGCACGAGGCCATCCGCCCCACGGAGGCGCAGCGCGAGCCGAAAGCCATTGAGAAATTCCTCGACAAGAATCAATTCAAGCTCTATCAATTGATCTGGCAGAGATTCATTGCCAGCCAAATGGCGGCGGCCGTTTTCGACACCGTGTCGGTGGACATCGAAGCCAAAAACGCCAGCACGTATCTGTTCCGCGCGGCCGGTTCGGTGGTGAAGTTTGCCGGGTTTATGGTGATTTACGACGAAGCAAAAGACGAAGACGCCCCCGCGCCCGATCCGGCCGAGGGCGAGGGCAAACGGCTTCCGCCGTTGGACGACGGCGACTTGCTCAAACTGCTGCGGCTCCTGCCGGAAGGACACTTTACCCAACCGCCGCCGCGCTACACCGAGGCGACGTTGGTGAAGGCGTTAGAAGAGGACGGCATTGGCCGCCCGTCTACCTACGCGCCGACGATTGCCACCATTCAACAGCGCGGCTACGTCCTGCGCGAAGAGAAGCGGCTCTCGCCGACCGAGACCGGAATCATCGTTAACGATTTGCTGGTGGATCATTTTCCCGAAATTGTCGATCTCGGTTTCACGGCGCGCATGGAATTGGAGCTGGACGAGATCGCCGACGGCGAGCGCGACTGGGTGGCGGTCTTGCGCGAGTTTTACGATCCGTTTGCGCTGCAGTTGAAGGCGGCGGAAGCCGACATGCCGCAGGTGAACACCGGCCCGGAATTCGTGGGGCGCGATTGTCCGTTGGACGGCAAGCCGTTGATCATTCGCTACGGTCGTTACGGCAAATTCATCGGCTGTTCCGGCTTTCCCGATTGCCGGCATGTCGAGCCGTGGCTGGAGAAGATCGGCGTGACTTGCCCCAAAGACGGCGGCGACCTCATCTCGCGCAAGACGCGCAAAGGCCGCGTGTTTTACGGTTGCGCCAATTATCCGAACTGCGATTGGACCTCGTGGAAGAAGCCGATCAAGCAACCGTGCCCCCATTGCGGCGGCTTGCTGGTGATTGCCAATAAGACATTGGCTACTTGCACCGTGTGCGAAAAACAGACGGCGTTGGATGGGTTGGTGGTTGAAGCGTAAACAGGGATACAAGCAACCACGGATTGATACTGTCCCATCTGCGTCCAAAATGACGGCCATTTCAGACACCAAGTGTTTCAAAAGCATTTGGTGTCTTTCTTTTTGCATCCGGCACGGCATTTGCAACTTTATGAATTCTGTGCCATATTACACGCCTGGTAGCGTAATCTGCGCGTTTGAAATCATCACGCCGGAGTTTCCGGAGAGTTGACCATGAAACCACTAATCGACAGAAATACACTGATAACCGCGGCGGTCGCGTTTGTGATCGGACTGTTGGCGGGCTGGATATTGCTGGGGTGGGTAGTGGCGCCGGTGCAGTACGTGAACGCCGGCCCGCAGAACCTGAGCGACTTCTTCAAGGTGCAGTACGTTCAACTGATAGCCGACTCCTTTGCGTTGACGAATGACGTGGCCACGGCGCAGGAGCGTTTGGGCTATTTGGGCGACGGGGCAGGCGCGGCGGTTGACCTGGCCCTCCAGAACACGTCCGGCATCGACAGTTTGAGAGTGAGTTCGCTGGCGGCCATTGTTCCGGCGGGGGGAGTGCCGGCACCGGGCGGCGGGTCGGGCGGCGGCGGCGCGGTCGGTCTCTTGAAAGCCATTCTGCCCATTTGCGCCGTTGGCGTGCTGTTGATCGTCGTCATCGGCGGCGCGCTCTTCTTTTGGCGGTTGCGAAGCAACTCGGCCGCGCCCGCAAAAAGTAGAGCGCAGCATCCACGCTCGGAGGGGGCGGTCGGTAGTCCGAACGTCAACGCCGCCGGCGAGGTGATGGAAGCGGAAGTAAGTTATCCGCCCGGCGAAGAGCCGGTGTCCACGTTCAAGACGACTTACATGCTGGGCAACGATCTATACGATGAGTCGTTCAGCGTGGACGACCTACAGGGCGATTTTCTGGGCGAGTGCGGCGTGGGCATCAGCGAAACGATTGGCGTGGGCGACCCGAAGAAGGTGACGGCGTTTGAGGTGTGGCTGTTCGACAAGAATGACATCAAGACGGTGACGAACGTGGTGATGAGCGATCACGCTTACCGCGACGAGGCGCTCAAGAGCCGCCTGGCGCCGAAGGGTGAACTGGTGCAGGCGCGATCAGGCGAGATCGTGAAACTGGAAACGGCGTCGCTGAAAGTGGAAGCGCGGATTGTGGATTTGCAATACGGCAGCGGCGTCCTGCCGCCGAACTCGTTTTTCCAGCAGTTGACGTTTGAAATATCGGCCTGGAAAAAATAGAACCATTTTCTATTCGATACGGACAATTTTGAATTTCGTCTCCCCGGCCGGGGTGGTGACGGCGGCAGTCTCGCCGACGCGCTTGCCGAGCAGGGCACGTCCCACCGGAGACTCGTTTGAGATTTTGCCTTCGCGCGGGCTGGCTTCCTTTGCGCCCACCACGAAAAACGTCTCCGGGTCACTGCCTTCCTCCTGCACCGTGACGCGCACGCCCACCTGCACCGAATCGGCGCCGTTGTGTTGTTTGATGAGCACGGCGCTCCGCACCATCTCCTGAAGCTCCAAAATCTTGCCTTCGAGAAACGCCTGATCTTCTTTGGCGGCGTGGTAGTCGGCGTTCTCCGAAAGGTCGCCCTGCTGGATCGCGTCTCGCAAGCGTTTGGCCAGAGCGATCCGCTTGACCGTGGTCAATTCCTCTAATTCGGCCTTGAGTTTGGTGAGGCCTTCGGGGGTCAAGTAGGTTTCATTCATAGGCGCACAGATTATAAATGATGAATGATGAGTGATGAATTCGGAATGACGAATTCATCACTCATCATTCCGAATTCATCATTCCGATTCACGGTCTTTCGTGCGGGTCAAACAGTTTTGCGTGTTCGTCCAGCGCATACCGATCCGTCATTCCCGCGATGTAATCGCACACGGCGCGGTGCAGACCGACCTCGTCAATTCGCGCGCGCGCGTTGGGCGGCAACTGTGCCGGTTCGCTCACGTAGGCATTGAAAAGTTCCGAGATGAACTTCTCGGCTTTGGTTTGCATGCGCACCACCCGGTAATGGCGGTACATATTATTGAAGAGTATCGCCTTCAATTCGCGGTTCTTCGGCGTGAACTCGTCCGACCAGCCGATGGCGTTGTGATCCAGTTTCTGCAAGTCGAGCGCAGATTGGACTTTGCTGGCGTCAATGCGCGCCGACGTGGCCTCTATCAGATCGCTCACTTCGAGGCCGATCAACCGCCGGATGAGCCGGTGGCGAGTCAGATCATCCAACGCGCCGCCGCGCCAACCCACGCTTTCTTTTGTTAGTTCCCAGAGTCCGCTGCCATCCAGAATCGCGGTGGCGATCAAGCCGGAGCGCAAACCGTCGTCGAGGTCGTGCGCAGTGTAGGCCAGTTCGTCGGCGGCATTGGTGATCTGCGCTTCGAGGTGGCCGCGCAGGCCTGGATCATACGCCGAGGCGTCGGCGGTGTCGTATTCGGTCTCGTGTTTGACGATGCCTTCGCGCGTTTCCCACGTCAAATTGAGACCTGGGAATTCGGGGTAGCGATGTTCGAGTTGGGTGACGATGCGCAAGCTTTGCTTGTTGTGATCGAAGCCGCCGTGCTCGGTCAGGAGTTTGTTGAGGGCGACTTCGCCCGAATGGCCGAAGGGCGGGTGGCCGAGATCGTGCGCCAGGCAGATGGCTTCAACCAAATCTTCATTCGCGCCGAGCGCGCGCGCCGCCGTGCGCCCGATCTGCGCCACTTCCAGCGTGTGCGTCAAACGGGTGCGGTAATAATCGCCTTCGTAGTTGACGAACACTTGCGTTTTGTATTCCAGCCGGCGGAAGGCGGTGGTGTGCAGAATGCGATCACGGTCACGCTGAAAGGCGGTGCGGTCGTCGGCTTCGCTTTCGGCGAAGGCGCGGCCTTTCGAGTCGCGGCTCTTAAGGCCGTACGGCGCGAGTGATTGCGCTTCGTGTTCTTCGAGCTGCCTGCGGGTGAAGATCATG
>CAYYCF010000041.1:0-12680 GCA_964470235.1 uncultured Anaerolineales bacterium
ACGAATGAACAACCAATACAATTCGCGAAATTCGCGGCCTCTTGTTGGGATTTGGAAGTTGGGATTTGGGATTTCAGAAATACTTGCCCACCAGCGGCTTCAACTCCTCAAACGTCTTTTCATCAATTCGCTCGCGGGCGGTGATGAGCGCCGAGGCCAGCGCCGAGCCGCACTCGCAATCCCGCTCCGGTTTGAGGTCGCCGGTTAGCTTGACAATGGCTTGTTGAGCTATTTCGGTGTTCTTGTTCAAAATGCGGATCACCATCTCGACGGTGACGGGCGCTTCCGAGACGTGCCACACGTCGTAATCGGTGACGTGCGCCATGCAGGCATAACAGATTTCGGCTTCGCGGGCGAGAAACGCTTCCGGGCTGGTCGTCATGCCGACCAGACTCATGCCCCAACTGCGAAAGGCGTGGCTCTCGGCTTTGGTGCTGAAGCGCGGGCCTTCGATGGTGATGAAACTGCCGCCCTTGTGTACGGTAGCCCCACCCGCTTTGACGGCCTCGTACAACTGCGCCGACAGATCATCGCAGAACGGATCGGCCACGCCCACGTGCGCCACGAATCCGCGCCCGAAGAACGAGCGCTCGCGGCCTTTGGTGTTGTCGAAAATTTGATCGGGGATGACGATGTGGCCTGGCGCGTAATCTTCGCGCAGTGAGCCGCAGGCGCTGACGGCGATGATGCGCTCGACGCCGAGCATCTTGAGCGCGAAAATGTTGGCGCGATAATTGACTTCGGACGGGGTGAGGCGGTGGCCTTTGCCGTGCCGCGCCAAAAATGCCACGCGCGTTCCATTGAGACTGCCCACGACGACGGGGTCGCTGGGCTTGCCGAACGGCGTGGTGAGGTCGTGCTCTTCGATGTCTTTCAGCCCGGCCATGTTGTACAGACCGGAGCCGCCGATGACGGCGAGGGAGATTTTTTCCATATGGGCCTCCGAAGGAGATTCTCACCACAGAGAGCACGGAGTTCGCGGAGAGCTTTCTCTGTGTTCTCCGTGTTCTCAGTGGTGAATGTCAGCTCAATTCCAACTTAAGTTGCATCTGCCCCAACCCGATCACGTCCCCGGCGCTGATCACGGTCGGCGCGGCGACCGGGTGGCCGTTGAGCGTGGTGCCGTTGCGCGACTCTAAATCCTCCACCCACCATTTGCCGTCGCGGCGCGATATGAGTGCGTGTTCGAGCGAAGCCGTGTCGTCGGGCAGGGGGATGGTGTTGGTGGGGGCGCGGCCAAGGGACGTGATGGGCAGAAGCGGAAACGAGTCGCCGACGGCGGGCGACGGCAGAGCGTTGGCGATCAGCACCAGGCGTCCACGCGGCTGATCGCGAAATGCGGTTTGAGCCGTTGCGCGCCGCACGTCGAGCCAGAGCAGAGTGACGACGCCTCCGAGAAAGAGATAGAGCAGAACGGCGAGGACGACGCGGAGGAGGAATAGGGCGAGAGAGGGGGACATACTAAAATTCTAGATCCCAAATCCCAGGCACAGCCCGCGAAAAGCGCGCGAAAGCCAAATCCCAACATTCGTGTTCATCCGTTTACATCCGTTCCATCCGTTGTCAATCTGGGAAGCGGCAGTTCGGCGCCCCTGCGGGCGGGTAGTGGCCGCGTCTCGCCCGTGTCTTCCACGCCAGGCTGCGCTTCCTCTTCGCCGTAGATCAATTTCACGCCCGCCAGCGAGATCACGTCTCCGGCGCGCAGGAGGTGCTCCTCCACGCGTTGGTTGTTCACCAGGGTGCCGCCGGCCGATCCCAAGTCGTACAACACCCACTTGCCGTAGCGCTGCCGCAATTGCGCGTGATGGCGCGACACACCGGGGTCGTCCACGATCACGGTGTTGTCGAGCCGGCGTCCCAACGAGACCACGGCGCGGTCGAGTGGAACGTGCCGCTGGCCTTCGACGATGAGATAGGCTCGCGTGCTTTTCGCGGGCTGTGCCTTGGGCGTGTCGGGGCGCGTCTCAGACCCGCCCACTCGCGGCGCGGTGACGGCCGGCATCGGTCGGGTCACGCTGAGGGGATCGTCGGCGGGTTCGATTCTCACGCCGTTCACTTCGACGGACGAGTCCGGTTCAATCAAAACGACGGGCGCGGCAGGCAAAGCCAGATCAAGTTCACGGGCGAATAGAACTAATTCGGCGGCCAGCTCGGCGGTGAGGTCGGTGGAAGAGGAATGAAGGGCGGCGGCGTCGTCGGGGTTGAGGTGAACGCGGTAGGCGGCGGGAGCGAGCAGCGATCCGCCGGGGCCGGAGGCGGCGTGATCTTCCATGGCCCGCGCCAGGCGCACTGCCACTTCGCGCGTCTGCAATCGCCCGGCTAACAAGCGCGAGAGCGTGCCTTCGACCAACTGCTCGATGCGCGCTTCCAACTTTGCTAAACGATCGCTCATGGGCGGGATTATAGCATGGGGGGAATGTTGCAATGAACAATGAACAATGAGACAATGAATAATGAGAAAATAGGAGACGATGAAAATCTCAAATCCCAAATCCCAAACTCCAAATCCCAAAGTGCCTACTGCAAAGGCAACATCCGGGAAACAGATTCGATTAACCACGCTGGCTTCGTGCGCGGGTTGAGCGGCCAAACTGGATCCCCAAGTGTTGGGGCAACTGCTGAGTCCGTTGGGAGAAATGTTCAAGCCGCAGGATTATCCGGCGCTCATGGCCGGGCTCGGCGCGCCCGATGATGCCGCCGTGTATCGTTTGAACGACGGGCAGGCCATCCTCTCGACCGCCGATTTCTTTCCGCCGGTCGTGGACGACGCCTATCAATTTGGCGCAATTGCGGCGGCCAACGCTCTCTCGGATGTGTATGCGATGGGCGGCGAGCCGCTGTTTGCGCTCAACTTGGTGGCCTGGCCGGATAACGTCGATCCGGCGATTCTCTCCGAAATTCTGCGCGGCGGCGCAGAAAAAGTGAAGGAGGCCGGAGCGGTCATCGCCGGGGGGCACACCATCACCGATAAAGAACCGAAATATGGGCTGGCCGTCACCGGCTTGGCGCACCCGGATCGCCTCTTCACCAAACGCGGCGCGAAGCCTGGTGATGCGTTGATCCTCACCAAGCCTCTCGGCACGGGGACGATCACCACCGCCGCCAAACAGAGTCAGGCGGACGAGGCCGACTTGCAAGCCTGTTGCGATAGCATGATGAAGTTGAATCGCGATGCGGCGCGCGCCGCGCGCCAACTCGGATCCGCCGTGCACGCCGCCACCGACATTACCGGCTTTGGCCTGATTGGGCATGCGCACGAAATGGCGCACCTCTCGGATTGCGCTTTGCGCTTTGACTACCGCGCACTGCCGTGGTTGAACGGCGCGGCAAGCTATGCCCGCCAATGGATTTTCCCCGGCGGGGCGGAGCGCAATGAACGCTATTACGCCCAGTGGACGGTGTTCGACACGCCGCTGGAAGATTGGCAGAGGATGTTGCTGTTCGATCCACAGACGAGCGGCGGGCTGTTGATCGCGCTCGAGCCTGACGCGGCGGACAAATTTTTGAAAGCCTCCACCGGCTGGAAAATTGGCGAAGCGATTGAAGGCCAAGCAGGCACGTTGATCTTTTGATGACAATAAAAAAATTGCCAACAAAAAAACGGCGCCCCGCCAAGGCGCCCAAATCCCAAAAGCATTCCGGGCGGAGGCCGGTGAAGCCGGCCGCCCTCAAACGACGCAAAGCCGCGCCCCGCCGGAAACCCGCACCCGAGATTCAACCCGGCGACATCGCCGAACGCGCCCAGGCCGAGGCTGCGCTCCGCCAGGCCGAAGCCGACCTGCGCTTGATGATGAACTCCATCCCTAATTACATTTGGAGCGCGACCGTTGATCATGATGGCACACTCGCTTATCACTATAACTCGCCGGTGGTCGAGAAAATTACCGGGCGTCCCCCCGAATTTTTCATGTCCGGGCGAGACCAATGGTTAAGTACAATCCATCCGCAAGATCACGCCCGCGTGTCGCAGGCCTCCGACCGCGTGCTCAGCGGCCGGTCGGATCGGGAAGAGGAAGAATATCGCATCGTCAAGCCGGACGGCGCGGTGCGTTGGGTGCGCGATAGTTTCACTGCCATAAACATGGACGACGGCACGCGGCGTTTGTATGGCGTGGTCTCGGACATCACTCAGCACCGGCAAGCGGATACCTTTGCGCGGGAACACGCCGCCGAACTGGATATTGTTCACCAGGCCAGCCGCAGTTTGACTGCCCGCCTCGATCTGCAAGACGTATTGCACGGCATCCTGGAGGCCGCGCTTCGATTTACGCGCCGCGCCGCGGACGCGTGCGTATTTTTGTACGACGCCGACGCCGACCATCTCACCTTCGGCGCTGTTCTCAGACCGGACGGAAGCCAGACCCGGCATTTTGAGCCGCGCCCCAAGGGGCTTACTTACACCGTCGCCCGCCACGGGCAGATCATCGTCGTGCCGGACATGGTCACCCATCCTCTTTATGCCGATGTTCGAGGCGGCCCGGGATGGACGGGCGGGATTATCGGCATCCCGCTGAGAATGGGTCAGCGCGTGGTGGGTGTGATGACGGTCGCCTACAACGAGCCGCACACCTTTGACGGGTCGGAAGTGCGTCTGCTCTCGCTGCTGGCCGACGACGCTGCCATCGCTATTGAAAACGCCAGGCTGTATGAGGCCGAGCGCGAACAGCGCGAAATGGCGGAAGCGCTTCGCGACATGGGCGCAACGCTCGCCGCCAGTCTCGATTTGGATACTGTCCTTGACCACCTTCTGGATCAGATTGCGCGAGTGGTGCCTTACGACGCCGGCAACGTCATGCTGGTTGACTCGGCAACGGGAACGGCGCGCATCTCCCGCCACCGCGGTTACGAACAGTTCGGCGAGCAAACAGTCAGAGATGTTTTGGCCTTGTCGTTTGAAATTGCCGCAAAACCCAACCTGCGCCAGATGGTCGAAAGCAAACGTCCGCACGTTATTGCCGACACGGCCGCCGAACCGTACTGGATATCGGTGAGCGACGCGATCAACGTCCACTCGTGGATCGGGGCGCCCATCGTCGACCAGAACGGGGAGGTTGTCGCCTTCTTCTCACTGCACAAAGCCGCGGTGGATTTCTACCAGCCAAAGCACGCGCACAGCTTGGAGGCGTATGCCGGGCAAGCCGCGTTGGCTTTGCAAAATGCCCGCCTGTTCGAGGACTCGCGGCGGCAAACACAGGAACTGTCCGCGCTTTACAACACCGCTGTTGTCACTAATAGTGTGCTCGACACAGAGGCATTGCTCATGCGGTTGTACGAGCAAGTTCAACTTCTGCTTGTCCCCGATACTTTCGCGGTCATTCTTTATCACGCCGAATCGGATGCAGTGGAAGCGGCGCTGGTCGCCGAGAATGGCGAGGTCTTGCCCCGTCTTGAGTCGCGAATCCCGCTGAGTGATGCCGGGTTGACGGGCTGGGTCGTGCGTGAGCGCCAGCCGCTATTGATCGGCGACTTGCAAACCGAACCGACTCCGGTTCCGGCGCGGCACCTCACTGCGCCCGCGCGGTCGTGGCTGGGCGTGCCGTTGATCGCCCGTGACCGGATGATCGGCGTCGTCTCCGTCCAATCGTTCCGCCCACACGTATTCGGCGACTCCAGCCGTCGTTTGCTCGAATCACTTTCCGGGCAGATCGCCGCCGCGCTCGAGAATGCCAGGCTTTTTGAAGCCGAACACGCCGCGCGGGAGCAGGCCGAGGCCCTCCGGGAAGTGGCCGCCGTGCTTAACGCCAGCCTTGACCGCGAGCCGCTGCTTCAATTGATCCTGGAACAGTTGGCCAGGGTGGTGGACTACGACAGCGCCTCGCTGATGTTGTTGTCGGGCGACATGCTGCGCATCGTCGCCCAGCGCGGTTTCCGGTCGGAGGAGCAGCAATTGTCGTCGTTGCAGATCGAGGCCTTACACCACTTGCACGACACGATCAAGCTTCGCGCGCCGGTCATCATCCCTGACACGAATGCTAACGTGCACTGGGTGCACGTGCCGGGCAGCGAGTACATCCGGTGCTGGATGGGTGTGCCGCTCATTGCCAAGGATCGAGTGATCGGCTTGCTTAATCTGGATAAAGGCCAAGTTGGGTTTTACACCGAGAGTGACGCCAGTCTGGCGGCGGCCTTCGCCCATCAAGCAGTGGTGGCTATTGAGAACGCGCGGCTGTACCAGGCGCTGGCCCAAGACAAGCGGCGGCTCGAACTGCTGTATACGCTGGGGCAAGACCTCTCGGCGCGCCTCGATCCCGAACAGCTTTACGAAGCCATTCATCGCGCCGCAGCGCAGTTGATGCCGGCCGAGGCGTTTTCGATCGCCCTGCTGGATAAAACACAAAACGATATTGAAGCGGTGTACCTGATCGACAAAGGCGGGCGCGTGCCGCCTGCGCGCATCCCGCTCAATCGCGGTTTGAGCGGGCGCGTCATCGCCACCGGCGAATCGATTCTCTCGGGCGATATCGACGAGAATCAAAACATTGCCGGGATTCATTTCGGCGACCCTGAACACGTGCGCTCGGTGCTTGCCGTCCCCATGAGGCTGGGTGAAAAGGTCGTCGGCATGTTGTCGGCCCAGAGTTATCAGCCGGATATCTATACGCCGGACGATCAGCAGACACTCGGCACGCTGGCCTACCAGGCGGCCATTGCCATCGAAAACGCCAAACTCTTCCAGATCACCAGCCACAACGCCGCCGAGATGCGCGCCGCCGGCGACATTCTGCGCAGCCTCAACTTCGGCCAGGATGTCGCCTCGGCGTTCCCCGAAATTGCCAACGGACTCAAGACCCTGACCGGCTGTGACCGCGTGAGCGTGGCCTTGCTCGACGACGCGCTGGAAACCGTGACGGTTGTGGCGGCCGATCAAGATCGGGCGGAACGGGGGCAGGGCGTGCGCATTGCCATTTCGGCCACTGCGGCGGCAGAGGACGTTTTGGCCGGCCGCATTCACTTCACGCCCGATATGTCGGCTGAATCCTCCTTTGCCGCCGAGCGCGCGTTGTACGGCGCCGGATTCCGTTCGCGCATCACCCTGCCGCTCCGCGTCGGCGAGCGAATCGTCGGCGCGCTGAATCTCGTTTGGCCTTACGTGAACGGCTATGCGGCTGCCAATACTTCTCTGCTCTCGCAGACCGCCGATGCGGTGGCGTTGGCTATCGAGAAGAGCCGCTGGTTCGAAGAGACTCGCCACCGCGACGCCATCCTCGAAGCACTGGCCTACGCCAGCGAGCGTTTGCTCATGCCCGGAGACCTCGCCACCGCTTTGCCCGACCTGCTGGCCGAATTGGGCCGCGCCGCCGGAGTGAGCCGGGTGTACATTTTCAAAAACCACCGCTCGGAGGCGGGCGCGCTTCTGGCCAGCAAGCAATACGAATGGGCGGCGCCAGGCCAGCCGGACTTGATGGATGATCAGATCAACCGGAACTTCGACTACGTGGCGCAAGGTTTCGGACGCTGGGTGGACACGCTGGGCGGCGGCCAACCATTGGCCGGAGTTGTGCGCGGTTTCCCTCCGGCCGAACGTGCCCATCTCCAATCGGAAAATATTCGTTCGCTGGTCATGGCGCCCATTTTCAGCGGCGGCGAGTGGTGGGGCCTGCTGGGTTTCGACGAGTGCGAGCACGAGCGGAACTGGCTCACCGCCGAGATTGAGGCGCTGAAGAACGTCGCCGGAGCATTGGGCGCGGCCTTTGCCCGCCAGTTCAGCGAGAGCGCCGAGCGCGAACAGCGCGCCCTGGCCGAAGCCCTGCGCGACACCGCGGCGGCGCTCAACAGCACGTTGAACTTCGACGAGGTCTTGGATCGAATTCTGGCAAACGTGGGCAAGGTGGTGCCGCACACCACGTCGAGCGTGTTGTTGATCGAATCCGGTGTGGGCCGGATCGCGCGCTGTCGCGGCTTCGCCGAGCGCGGCCAAGAAGAAACCGTGCTAAGACTCCGTTTTCCGGTCGCAGGCTTACTAAAATTGCAGCGCATGGTCGAAACCGGCCAACCGCTTGCCGTCGCCGACGTGCGCTCTTACCCCGGCTGGATCGACGTCCCCGAAACACGGTGGATAAGCTCGCACACAAGCGCATTGATTCGCGTCAAGGGGCAAGTGATTGGCATGCTCAACCTGGACAGCGATACGCCGGGCTTCTTCACCGAAAGTCATGCCCGGCGTTTGCAAGTTTTTGCCGATCAAGCGGCTATTGCTATCGAGAACGCCCAGTTGTACGACGAACTGTCCGCGCTCTACCGCGCCTCGTCGGACCTCATCAACCCCGGCGACGACGTGCGCAGTCTGGCGCAACACATCGCCGAAATTGTCACCCGAGAGTTCCCCTTCGCCCATTGTGGCGTGTTGGTAACGGACGAGGCGCAAACTAAACTGATCGTGACGGGGCATATCGGCCTGAACATCAACATATCCGTCGAGTACGTGCCGTTGGATGGTCCGGGGCTGACCGTTGCCGCCTTCAAAAGTGGGCAGTCCATTTACGTTCCCGATACGAGCGCGGATCGCCGTTATCTGGCCGCGCATGCGGCCACTCGTTCGGAATACGTGGCGCCGTTGCGAGCCGGCGCCGATACGATTGGCGTGTTGGATATGCAAAGCACAGAGCTTGACGCCTTCGACGAACGCACCCGGCGCATTGTGGCCGCCTTCGCCCAGCACGCGGCGCTGGCGTTGGAAAACGCGCAACTGCTGGCGCGCATTGACCAGGCCCGCCGCGCCGCCGAAGAAGCCAGCCACTTCAAGAGCGAGTTCTTGGCCAACACCTCGCACGAACTACGCACGCCCCTCACCGGCATCATCGGCTCGTTGAGCGCGGTGATTGACGATTTGTGCGACTCGCGCGACGAAGAGCGCGAGTTCATTCAAATTGCCTACACCGCCTCCCAGCGTTTGCTGTTCATCATCAACGACGTGCTGGACATCGCCAAGATCGAGGCCGGTAAAATTGATTTGCAACCGCAGACCGTAGACATCGGCCAGATATTTGGGGAAGTGCAAGCCCTCACGCGCCTCCAGGCCGAAGAGAAGAAACTCCGGCTGGAATTTATTCCGCCGTCCGATTCGCCCTCCACCGTTTGGGCCGACCCCGATCGTCTGCGCCAGATTCTGCTCAACCTGGTGGGCAACGCGATCAAATTCACGGAGCAGGGCGAAGTGGTGGTGAGTGTGGGAGTAGAGGCGCGTGAGTTGCGCTTCTCCGTGCGCGACACGGGCATCGGGGTGCCGCTTGACAAACAGCACAAACTTTTCCAACCGTTTGTGCAAGCCGACGGCAGTATGACGCGCAAATACGGCGGGACTGGGCTGGGCTTGAGTATCTCGCGCCGCCTGGCTGAATTGATGGGCGGCGATCTGACGTTGCAGAGCGAGGGCGAAGGGCGCGGGAGCGAATTCATTCTCACTTTGCCTATGTCAAACCTGACAGGTTTTGCCTAAAGCCTGTCAGGTCTGCGAGTCCGAAGGCGAATGCTTCGCCCCTTCGGGACGAAATGGAAACAAACCTGGTGAGCGGAACCGAGGAGAAATACAGCGCGCTTTTGAGCGCCGTGCAACGCCAGGCGCAGGAGCTGGCATTGCTGGATCGTGTGCGCACTGCGCTGGCGCGCGAACTTGACCTCTCGGCGGTCTTCCGCACGGTGGTTGAGGCCATCGCCCAGACGTTCGGTTACACCCAGGTCAGCCTCTATCTTCTGCAAAACAACATCCTCAAGTTCCAACACCAAGTGGGTTACGCCCACGTCATTTATGAAATTCCTTTGAGCGCAGGGATCATGGGCAAGACCGTGCGCGCCGGCCAGCCCGCGCTGGTGGAAGACGTGCGCGCCGAACCGGCGTTCCTCGGGGCCATCGAAGGAGTAATGTCCGAGATCTGTATCCCGTTGTTCGACGAAGGCAAAGTCGTCGGCGCGCTCAACGTCGAAAGCACAAACAACGTCCGGCTGTCCGCGGCTGATCTGCAATTGATGATCGCCCTCAGCGAGCACGTCAACATCGCCATCGGGCGGGCGCGGCTGTATGGTGAAGCCTGGCGGCGCAGTCGTATTCTGTCTGCTTTGTACGACACGACGCTGGCATTGATGAACCGGCTGGAATTGGCGGATTTGCTGGAAGCCATTGTTCTGCGAGCCGCGGAGCTATGTGGCACGGAGCACGGCTTTATCTACCTGGCTGATCCCGGGGGCGGCGAGATGGAATTGAAAGTGGGCATCGGTGTCTATACCAGGTACATCGGTTTTCGGTTGAAGCGCGGCGAAGGGTTATCCGGCCGGGTATGGCAGACGGGCGAACCCCTGGTGATCGAGAATTACAATCGCTGGCCTGACCGGGCGCCGCAGTTCTCGCTGGACGAGGTGGATACCGTTATCGGCGTGCCGCTCACGTCCGGCTCGTCCGTTGTCGGCGTGATCGGCATTGCCCGTGAAAATCTCGACCCGTCGTCCGGCGGTGACGAAGTTGAATTGTTAAGCCGCTTTGCTCAACTGGCCTCGATTGCCCTCGACAACGCCAAGCTGTACACCTCAGCGCAAAATGAATTGGCTGAACGCAAACGCGCCGAGGACGCGCTGGCCGCCGCCAACATTGAGCTGGAGCAAGCCCTGCTCAATGCCAACGAACTGGCGTTGGCCGCCCAGGCCGCCAGCCGCGCCAAGAGCGAATTCCTGGCCAACATGAGCCACGAAATTCGCACCCCGCTCAGCGCCGTGCTCGGCTTCACCGAATTGGCGCACGGCACTCAACTGACCGGTGAACAACGCCAATACGTCGGACGGATTCAACAGTCCGCCGAGCTGCTGCTCGAACTGCTCAACGGCGTGCTCGATTTTGCCAAGATCGAATCGGCGCAGATTGAACTCGAGTCGATTCCGTTCGACCCGGTCAAATTGATTGACGAGGTGACGTCGCTCTTCGCCGCCCGCGCCGCCGCCAAAAATGTCGCCCTCAAAACGTCGGTGAGCGCCGCCGTGCCGGCCACGCTCCTCGGCGACCCGACCCGATTGCGGCAAATCTTGATCAACCTGTTGAACAATGCCGTGAAGTTCACGGAGAAGGGCGACATCGTAGTCAGTGTGGGAGTAGAGGCGTATGGGGGTATGGGAGATACACCCACCCCCACACCCCCACACTCCCACACGCTGTACTTCTCCGTTCAGGACACCGGCATCGGCATCTCGCGCGAAAAACTGAGCGCCATCTTCGAGCCTTTCACTCAGGCCGACGGTTCGATCACGCGCAAGTATGGCGGCACGGGATTGGGATTGGCGATTGCCCAAAGGCTGGTGGAAAAAATGGGCGGGCGCCTGCGCGTGAGTAGCGAGCCAGGGCGCGGAAGCACGTTTGACTTTTATGCCGCCTTCGGCCTACGCGGCGACTTGCCGGTTCCGGCGCGGGCCGCCACAGCCCCCGCGCGCGGCGGCGAATCGCGCTGGCATATTCTCGTGGCCGAAGACAATTCGATCAACCGCGAGGTGACGGCGAAGATCCTCGAGATACGCGGCTGGCGGACCACTGTCGTGGAAGATGGACTGGCGGCGGTGGCTAACGCGTCGGAGAACGCTTTTGATCTGATATTGATGGATGTGCAAATGCCGGCGATGGATGGCTTGAGCGCCATTGCGGCCATCCGTGAAAACGAGCGCGGCAACGGCGGGCACGCGCCTATCGTGGCCGTGACGGCGCACGCTATGCCTGGCGACCGCGAGCGCTGCCTGGCCGCCGGAGCCGACGAGTATTTGGCTAAGCCGTTCAAGGCTTCTCAGCTTTATGAAATCGTGGAGAGGCTGGCGAGGGTGGAAGGATGAATGCGGAATGATGAATGGGGAATGCTGATCTACTCCGGGCGATGCTGAACCGTGGTACTCGGCTTGCCCACCAGTCGACTCTTCGGTTTGATTGCAAATAGTTCCAATGGCAAGCACGAGCAGCGAGGCGGGTATTACAGGCACGCTCGAATTAGCAGGGCGGTAACCCCGTCCGTTCCATGCAGTGTTGGGCAGCTCGCCGCGTCATGCAGCAACCAACACTCGCTCTACTTCTTCCGGTAGTTCAACAAAAACAAAATGGTTCTTATGGTGCAGGTAATCTTCGCCACTTTCATCAATCACGCGCACAAAATCATCCTGCTCTGCTTGGTCGTCAGGGATGACTTCGTAAATTTTTCTTGGGATCAATGACGCTTCATAACCCCTGTTGTCTATGCAAAGGACAAATCGTTTTCTCATGGTCATCTCCTAATCCAGATACCGCTTGATCTTCATATCCTTCCGACCTATGCCATGTGCTTCATACCAGTGAAGTTCCACCCGCCGAATTCTGTCATTCGGAAGCCTCACTTGAGCAACGCCTTTGAGTTTCCTCCAACGTCCACGTCCATAGACTTTCTGCAAATATGATAAGACATGGATACGCGATCCAACAGCAATAGTTTCGACATTTTGAATTTCGCCAATGATTTCAAAGTCCACGCTCACAGTTTAGCACATCAAAAAAACCAAAGCAACATGTTTCACTGATCCCTCACTGATCCTGCGTTTTTCGCTGGCAAGGAGAGACACGGCGTGTAACTTTAGCCGCCCAACTACAGTTGTGCCAAATGGCAGGTAGCTTCAGTTGAGGAGTAAGATATGCTCAAAGAAGGGAGTCCTGCCACAGGATCCCCCGGCCTGAATAGGAACGTCTCAAT
>CAYYCF010000042.1:0-2230 GCA_964470235.1 uncultured Anaerolineales bacterium
TAGACTGCCAAACCCAACCCATTTCAAGGGCACGAGCAGTTACTGTCTGTGTTCATCCGTTGGAATCTGCGTCATCTGTGTTTCGATTTGGCCAACCTGAGCAGTTACCGCGAATGGCTGTTGATTTCTTCGTAACGCACATCGTAACGATTTGCATACGGCTATCGAATAGAATGGAGGTCAAATGACGACCCTACTGCAAAAATTCTGGGAAAGATTGACCGGGCCAGGGCAGCGCGCGGCGCAGGCAAAAACGCCGCCTGTGGCCGAGCGGCCCCGTCCGGTCGCGCCCCCGGCGTTGGCCGGGCTGGAAGTGGCGCCCGACGATCCACTGATCGGACACTTCCAGAGCGTTCCCCATCCGGTCGAGATGGGGAAGTTGGCGCTCGATTCGCCCGCCCTGCACGCCTTGAAGCAGGCCGGCGTCCAAGCCATCGTGCCGCTGGTCAGCCAGGGTGAACTGATCGGCCTGCTCAACCTGGGCCCGCGCCTCGGCGAGCAGGACTATTCGACCGACGACCGCGGCTTGCTCGACCACCTCGCCACGCAGGCCGCGCCGGCAGTGCGCGTGGCTCAACTCGTCCGCCAGCAACAGATTGAGGCTCAAGCGCGCGAGCGGCTGGAAAACGAAATGCGCGTCGCCCGCCTCATCCAGCAGACGCTGCTGCCCCAAGGCGTTCCGAAACTGCCCGGCTGGCAGGTCGCCGCCTACTATCAACCGGCGCGCGCCGTCGGCGGCGACTTCTACGACTTCCTTTACTTGCCGGATGACCGGCTGGGCCTGATCATCGGCGATGTCACCGACAAAGGCGTCCCGGCGGCGCTGGTGATGGCGACCACGCGCAGTATGTTGCGAGCCATGGCCCTCGACGGCGCAACGCCTGGCAAGGTGTTGGAGCGGGTCAACGACCAGTTGTGCCCCGACATCCCTCCGAACATGTTCGTCACCTGCCTGTACGCCATTCTCGATCCGGCCACCGGCCAACTGCGCTACGCCAATGCCGGCCACGACCTCCCCTACCGGCGCAACGCCGAGGGGGTGGCCGAACTGCGCGCCACCGGCATGCCGCTCGGCTTAATGCCGCGCATGGCCTACGAGGAAAAGGAAATCACACTGTTGCCGGGGGAGACCGTTCTATTTTACAGCGATGGCATCGTCGAGGCGCACAGCCGCGAGCGCGACATGTTCAGTTTCCCGCGTCTGGCGGGCCTGATGGAGAAACATCCCGGCGGCTCGGCGCTCATTGAATTCCTGCTGGTCAAACTGGCGCAATTCACCGGCGCGGAGTGGGAACAGGAGGATGACGTGACGTTGATGACGTTGCAACGGGCCTCACCCCCCACCCCTGCCCCTCCCCCCTCTCCCGCCGAAGTGCGCCGGGAGAGGGGGGAGGGGTGGCCGAAGGCCGGGGAGGGGGGGGGGGGGGTGAGGTCTGGCGCACCCTGTCCGAGTTCGAACTCGCCAGCGAACCTGGCAACGAGCGCGACGCGATGAAGCGCGTGGCCGAGACCGTCGCGGGACTCGGTCTGCCAGGGCCGAAACTGGAGCGGCTCAAGACGGCGGTGGCCGAGGCGGCCATGAACGCTATCGAGCACGGCAACAAGAACCGGCCCGAATTGTTGGTGGATGTCGCCGTGCGCGCCACGGACGCAGCGATCTCGGTGAGCATCACCGACCACGGCGGCGGCGCGCCCATCCCTGTGTCGCGCGCGCCGGATTTGGAGTCCAAGCTGGCCGGCCTGCAAACCCCGCGCGGCTGGGGGTTATTTCTAATTGAGAAAATGGTGGATTCGATGCGGGTCACTACCGACGACGTGCATCACACCATTGAACTGATCATGTTCCGAAAGGATGAATAACTATGGCTGACAAATATCTTCAAGCAACAGTGCGCCGCGCCTCCGGCGT
Organism: uncultured Anaerolineales bacterium; assembly: GCA_964470235.1. Classification (GTDB taxonomy): domain Bacteria; phylum Chloroflexota; class Anaerolineae; order Anaerolineales; family VGOW01; genus VGOW01. Next base: position 1,910 of record CAYYCF010000042.1, read on the forward strand.
GGCCGTCATTGACTTGCGCGGCGAAATCAACTCCTTCACCGAGGAGACCCTGAACACGGCCTACCTCGAGGCCGTCGGGGGAAACGGGGACGTGGTTCTGCTCAACTTCAGCGGTGTGGACTACATCAACAGCACCGGCATCGCGCTGATTGTCGGCTTGCTGGCACAGGCGCGGAAGACCGGCCGCCGCCTCTTGACCTGCGGCCTGAGCGACCACTACCGCGAGATATTCCAGATCACCCGCCTCGCCGACTTCATGTCCATCTTTCCGGACGAGGCGGCGGCGCTGGCCGACGCGGCGCAGGCTAATCGCTAGACCCA
>CAYYCF010000042.1:2330-12596 GCA_964470235.1 uncultured Anaerolineales bacterium
AGCATCGTGGACATTACAGGCGACGTGACCGCCGCCGCCGAGAGCGCCCTCATGGACGCCTACGCCCAGGCCAGCGCGAACGGCGCGCGCGCCATCATCCTGAACTTCGGCGGCCTGGACTATATGAACAGCAGCGGCATCGGCCTGCTGGTCACCCTGCTCATCCGGGCCAACCGCCAACAACAGAAGCTGATGGCCGTCGGACTGAGCGAGCACTACCGCCAGATTTTCGAACTGACGCGGCTGAACGAGGCCATCGGCATACACCTCACCGAGGCTGAGGCGCTGGCAACCGTGCCGTAGCTGTGCGCGATTCCGTTATCGTCGGCGCCGGGTGCCAGGCGCTGGTGATCGAAACCGCCGACACGGTGAGCGGAGGCAGCCAGATCGCCGCAGTGAGGCCTCACCGTGCCAACATCTTCGCCATCTGGTAATACTCCAAATTCGCTTCGCGTTGGCGGGCAGTCACTTCCTTCAACGGCACGAGCGCAATCTCGCGCCCGGTGATCGCCGCCATTTTTCCGGCCTCACCGCTCACCAACGCTTCAACGGCCTTTATGCCAAACCGCGCCGCCAGCAAACGATCAAACGCCGTCGGCCGGCCGCCGCGCTGCACGTGCCCCAATATCGTCACCCGCGTTTGGAATGCTGCCGCGTGTTCCTCCAAATAGGTCGCCACCGCGGTGGCGTTGTGCTGCGCCCCCTCGGAGATAATGATGATCGCGTGCGTCTTGCCGCGCGCGTAGGCTTCGGCAATCGTCTGCGCCACTTCCTCCAGCGGCGTTTTCACTTCCGGAATCAATACCATCTCCGCGCCGCCGATCACCCCGCCCATCAGCGCCAAATAACCGCACCGCCGCCCCATCGTCTCCACCAAAAACGCGCGCTTGTGTGACGAGGCCGTGTCACGCAGTTTGTCAATCGCCTCCACAATCGTGTTCAGCGCCGTGTCCACGCCGATAGACATATTGGTTCCCCAAATGTCGTTGTCAATGGTGGCCGGAACCCCGATCGCCGGATACCCGCGTTCGTGCAAAGCCAGCGCCGCGCGCATCGAACCGTCGCCGCCGAGCACGATCAGCCCGTCAATGCCGCCGTCGCGCAAATTCTTCACGCCCCGCTCTTGCCCCTCCGCCGTGTAAAACTCTTTGCACCGCGCCGTCTGCAAAATCGTGCCGCCCATCTGAATAACGCCGCCCACGTCGCGCGCATGCAAATCCTTATAATTGCAGTGCATCACGCCGTCAAAGCCTTGAAGCACGGCCTTCACCTGCAAATTGCGCGCCATCGCCGTCCGCACCACCGCGCGGATACAGGCATTCATCCCCGGCGCATCGCCGCCACTGGTCAACACTCCTATGCAATTCATAATCAAACGAAGGCCTGCACGTCAATCACGTCGGGCGTAACAAACTTGAACAACTGCCTCTGCAAGTCGTCGCAGTAATGCGTGGTATCGTTCACGAAATCCAACTCAACCCGCCCGCCGTCCGGCTCCATGATCACAAAAGCAAAACGGTCTTCACCAGGATGGCTCACAAACGTATCGTACACGCGCCGGATGCGCCGCTTGTCCAACTCCTGGTTGCCCGTCGTGTGCAGCGTCACCACGATTCGTTTCACCGCTTCGTCGCCCGTCGAAAGGCCGGTTGATTTTTTGGGTTGAACGGGCAGTGTTGAGAGATGGTCCACAGCCAGAATCGTCGGCGCGACCTGATGGCTGTCGTCATGGATCGCCGTGACACTTGATTCTGAAACCGCCCTTGGGGTGGCCGTTGACGCCGGCTCGACAGCCCCCACGCCCCCACCCATCCCTGTTGCCCCCTGCGTGCGGGGGGGTGGGGGGGGCGGCGCGATCTTCCGTGCACTGCCGTCGTCGAACGGATCAAACGCCTCCCCCGCAAACGGATCATCCTCATCCACCGTTGCCCGATAAACCGGCTTTGACTCCGCCACCTGCGCTACCGGCAATTCCGCATTCCGCGTTCCGCGTTCTGCATTCCCAACCCCCCCCGCCGCCCGCGTCACCTTGATCTCCCGCGCAATCGAATCCACCAGAATCTTCGCGTCCTTCCCCTTCGCGTCCACCTTGCCTGTCACGATCACGATTTGATCCGCTTCCAACCAACTGCCCACGTCTCGCCACGCATTGGGGAAGATCACCAAATCAACCGAGCCTTGCAAATCTTCCATCGTCGCGAAACCCATCGCCTTATTGCTCTTGGCCGAAATGTGCGGGCGGATGTGCGTGATCTGCCCGGCCAGAGTCACACTGCGGCCCTGCAACTCCTCGCTCAGTTCGTGGCTGTAATGCGTCACCACCGAGTCCAGTTCGCCCATCCGCGCCGCCAACGGATGATCCGAGACGTACACGCCCATCAAATCCTTTTCCCACGCCCGCAAATCCTTCAACTGCAGTTCGGGCGGATTCTTCGGCAGCGACACCCCGGCCGCAAACCCGCTGCCCGCCCCGCCGAACAGATCGAGTTGCCCGACCTCGCTGGCATGGTGCGCCGACCCGCTGGCCGCCACGAGGGTATCCACTCCGGCGATCAACTGCGGGCGTTTGGCAAACGAGTCGAGCGCGCCCACTTTGATCAAACACTCCAACGCGCGCTTGCCCACGTTCCGCAGATCGACTCGCTGGCAGAAATCGTCAAGCGAACTAAACGCCCCGCCGTTTTCCCTGGCGCGCATGATCTCGGCCACCGGGCCTTCGCCCACGTTCTTCACCGCCCCCAGCCCGAACCGGATAGCCGACTTGGCGTCGGGGCGATCCTGAATCGTGAAATCGAGTCCGCTGATGTTCACGTCCGGCGGCAGAACGTCGATTCCCATGCGGCGCGTGTCGGCGGCGTACATCGCCACTTTGTCCGTGTCGCCCTTTTCGGCGGTGAGCAGGGCCGTCATGTATTCCACCGGATAATACGCTTTGAGGAACGCCGTCTGCGCGCAGATGATGGCGTAATCTGCCGCATGTGACTTGTTGAATCCGTAACGCGCAAACGTTTCCCAGTCGTCAAAGATCAAGTTGGCCGTTGCTTCGGCAATCCCGTTCTTGATCGCCCCGGCGATGAACTTCTGCCTCTGCGGCAGCATCTCGTCGCCTTTTTTCTTGGCGACCACTTTGCGGAAGCTGTCCGCTTCGGCGGCAGTGTATCCGCCCAAATTTATCAACGCGCGCATGATTTGCTCTTGATACACTGTGATCCCATACGTTTCGCTCAAGATCGATTCGAGCAGCGGGTGACGGTATTCCACCTTCTCCTGCTCGTGCATGCGTTTGATGTAGGACGGAATGAAGTCAATCGGCCCCGGGCGGTAGAGGGCCACCATAGCGATGATGTGCGCCAGCCGTGTCGGCTTCATGTCCACCAAAAAGCGGCGCATTCCCGATCCTTCCACCTGGAAGATGCCAGCCACTTCGCCGCGCCCGAGCAGGTCGAATATCGCCGGATCGTCGGTGGGGATGTTATTGATGTTGTATTCGACGCCGTGTCGCTGTTTGATGAACTCGCACGCGCGGGCCATAATCGTCAGCGTGCGCAATCCGAGAAAGTCAATCTTGAGCAAGCCGAGATATTCCAGAATCTCCATCTCGAATTGCGTCACCGCGCCGATGGGCGAATCTTCGGCGGCGTTTTTGGTCGGGCGGTGAAGCGGAAGGTATTCCGTGATCGGCTTGTCGGAGATCACCACGCCCGCCGCGTGCGTTCCGGCGTTGCGCGCCACACCTTCCAACTTCTGCGCGATGTCCACCATCCGCCGCACTTCTTCATCTTCCTCGTACTTGGCGCGGAGCTCCGGCACCTCTTCGAGCGCTTGGGCAATGGTGACCGTCTTGCCCGAAATGCTGGGGATGGTCTTCGTGACCGGATCGATCTTATGGTTCAAATCAACATTCAGCACCCGCCCCACATCGCGGATGGCCGCCCGCGCTCCGAGCGTGCCGAAGGTGATGATCTGCGCCACTTTGTCCGCGCCGTATTTGCGCGTGGCGTATTCCAGCAATTCGTACCGCCGATCATCCTGAAAGTCGAGATCGATGTCGGGCATCGAAACACGGTCGGGGTTGAGAAAACGCTCGAAGATCAGATCGTGCCCGAGGGGTTCGACCAGGGTGATTTCAAGACAGTAGGCCACTATCGAACCGGCGGCAGAACCGCGCGCGTTGTACCAGATTCCGCGATCGGCGGCGTACCGGCACAAATCCCACACGATGAGGAAGTAGGTGTCGAACCCCATCTTGTGAATCACGCCCAGTTCGTATTCGAGCCGCTCGCGCACGGCGGGATCATCCTCGGCTCTGCGCGCCTGGGGTGCGGCGTAACGCTCGCGCAATCCGGCTTCGCACAATTCGCGCAGGTAGCCGTCGGCGGTGTATCCCGGCGGCACGTCGAAGTTCGGCAGGTGATAGCCCTTAAAACCCAGATCAACTTGGCACCGCTCGGCGATGGCGACCGTGTTGGCGATTGCTCCCGGCACGTGGCCGAAGAGTTGCGTCATCTCTTCCGGCGAGCGCAGGTAATAAGAGGCGTCGCTCATGCGCATCCGGTTTTTGTCAGAGACGAGGGTGCTGGTTTGAATACACAGCAGAATATCTTGAAGAGTGTGATCTTCGGGGGCGATGTAGTGAACGTCGTTGGTGGCCACGAACTGCGCGTTGTAATGCGGCGCGAGCTCGAGAAATGATTTGTTCAACTGCCGCAATTCGCCGATCTCGTGATCTTGCAGTTCAAAATAAAAATTGTCTTTGCCGAAAACGTCGTAATACCAGTTCAGCCGCTTGCGCGCTTCGTCGCCCCGGCCATCGGCCAGCAAGCGCGGCACCTCCGCCGCCATGCAGCCGGTGGTGCAGATCAAACCTGCGGCGTGCGCCGCCAGGTAATCGCGATCAACGCGCGGGTAGTAATAGAAACCTTTGAGTTGCGAATCGGTGGCGATCTTCAACAGATTCTTGTAGCCGGTTTCGTTCTCGGCCAGCAAGAGCAAATGCGACGACTTGCGATCTTTTTGCGGATCGCGATCTTCCATGCCGCGCGCCGCCAAATACGCCTCCATGCCGATAATGGGCTTGAGGCCCTCTTCGTTGCACGCTTTGTAAAACTCGATGACGCCGAACATCGCCCCGTGATCGGTCAGCGCCAGCGCCGGCATGCCCATTTCTTTGGCGCGGGCCGCCATCTTTTTGATCTTGCCCAGCCCGTCGAGCAGGGAGTATTCGGAGTGGGTGTGCAGGTGGACGAAGGACATGGGTGGGTGCGGGAGCGTGGGGGTGTGGGGGTTGCAATCAAAGGACTACGAGCGGAGATTATAGCATCGGGGCAGAAGCGCGCCACTTAAAGAAAACGATCGGAATTCATCATTCATCATTCATCATTTCAATACGCTCCACTCCCAAACAACACTTGTGGAATCGTCCTCAACATGATCGTCACATCCAGCGCGGGCGACCAGTTTTCGATGTAGTAAATGTCCAGCAAACAAACTTCGTCAAACGTCAAATCACTGCGCCCCGATACCTGCGGCAGGCCGGTGATGCCTTGCGGCACTTCAAGTCTCTGCCGCTGCCACGTCTCATACTTCTCCACTTCGATCGGCAGGGCCGGGCGCGGCCCCACGATGCTCATCTCGCCGCGCAGCACGTTGATCAACTGCGGCAGTTCGTCAACGCTCATCCGCCGCAGAAGGCGGCCCACCCGCGTGCGGCGCGGGTCGTCTTTTATTTTGAAGAGCGGCCCGCTGGCTTCGTTCAACTCGGCCAAAGCCGGCAACTGCTCCTCGGCCCCCTTTTGCATTGAGCGGAATTTGATGACTCTGAACAACCGTCCGTGCCGCCCCACTCGCATCTGCCGGAAGAAGATCGGCCCGGGCGAATCGAGTTTGATCAGAATCGCCGCGAACAAAAGGATCGGAGACGCTAGCAAAAGCCCGATCACAGAAACGGCGACATCGATCGCCCGTTTGATCAGCACGCCTTCACTGGGCAAGTGATGTTCTTTGATGCCGATTAAAGGGATGCCGCCGAGATCGTCCACGTCCACGCGGCTCAGGCTGGGCTGGAACAAATCCGGCACCACGCGCGGCCTCACACTCAGCCGTTCGCACACGCTCACCAACCCGGCGATTTTTCTTTGATACATCCAGGGCAGGGTGATGATCACTTCGTCCACGCGCTCGGCGGTGAGCAAGGGTTCGATGTTATCCAACCCGCCCAATGCGCGGAAGCGGCCCACGTCGGTCGCGCCGCGCGCCGGGTCGTCGTCCACAAAGCCGACGACTTGATAGCCCAGGTCGGGGCGCGCCACCATGGTGCGCATCACCGCCCGCCCCACTTCGCCCGCGCCCACGATCAACACCCGCTCCACGCCGATGCCTCGTTGGCGCAGTTGGGCCTCGACTCTGCGGCGGATCATGCGCGCCATCCCCAGCAAGACCACGATCAGGACGCCGTCGTAAAAGAACAGCAAGCGCGAATAAGCCAACGGCCGCAAACCAAACGTGAAGGCGACGACGATCACGATGCCGACGATGGCCGCGTTGAAAATGCGGATGATTTCGGAGACGAGTGAGGTCCCGCGGCGCGGCGTGTACGCGCCGGTGAGGGCCAGGACGATGACCAGGATCACAATGAGCGAGCCGAACAGGCCGGTGTAGGCGGCCAGCGGGTTATAAAACCCAGGCTCGACGATGCGGTACCACTGCGCTTCGTACCGCAAATACCAGGCCAGCACCGAAGCGGCGAGGATCAATACGGCGTCAAGCGCCGGCCAGATCAGGTGTCTGATTCGATTCATTGAAGGTCTGGTAGTTGCAGCGCGCGGGCGTAGGTGTTCGCCGTGTCCCGCGCGCAATCCTGCCAGGTGAATCTCGCCGCTTGCGCCGGGCCGCGCGCCGCAAGCTCGGACTGCAAATTGGAGTCGGCCAACACGCGGGAGATGGTTTCAGCCAGCGCGGCGATGTCATCCGGCGGAACCAGCAGAGCGGCGTCGCCGGCGGCTTCGGGCAGGGAGGAGGCGTTGGTGGTGATCGTCGGCGCGCCGCAGGCCAGGGCTTCGATCACCGGCAAACCAAATCCTTCGTAAGACGAAGGATACACAAACAGTTGCGCCGCCGAATACCAGAACGGCAAATCCTCCGAAGGCACAAAGCCGGGAAAGATCACCTCACGGCTGATGCGCAATTCTTCGACGGTTTGAAACACGTCTTCGTACATCCAGCCGCGCCCGCCGGCGCACACCAATTTGACTCCCGCCGGGCGCACTTTGGCGTAGGCGCGGATGAGGGTCGAAAGATTTTTTCGCGGCTCAATCGTTCCGAGATAGAGTATGAATTTTTCGGGCAGGCCGTGCGCGCGCCGGAAATCGGCAATGGCCTCCGGCGCGGGCCTGGCGAAGTGCGGGTCGAGTCCCGAATACACCACGTCCACTTTTTCCGGCGGCAAGCCGTACACCTTCATCACATCGTGCTTCGTGTGTTCCGAAACTGCGATGACCCGGCGCGCGCGCTGGCACGACAGTCCGGTGAAGAGACTCAAATAGGTGCGGTTGGCCGGGCGAAATCGTTCGGGGCTGCGGAGGAAAGACAGGTCGTGCACGGTAACCACCGTGGGCGTGGTGGCGACAACGGGCGAGACGTAGGCCATCATATGCAGAAGGTCAATACCTTGTCGTCGCGCAATGACAGGTTGAAGACACTGCTCCCAAAAGATGCGGGCGTAGGGGTTGGCGGTGGGCAGGCCGGTGCGGTACACCGATAGTTCGCAATTTTCAATAGAGGCTTGGTGGCCAGTGAAGACGGTGTAAATAAAACGAGTGTCGGCTCCTGGTAGATGCTCAAGCAGGCCACGAATGGCTCGATGGATGCCGGCGGCGCGATACGATTGCTGGCCCGAAAGCAGTTGCGCGTTGAGGCCGATGCGGTGATGCCGGGGTGTTGAAATAGGCACAGAGACGATTATACCGTGAGAGGTGAACGGATAAACAGGGAGACAGGTAGGCAGGTAGGCAGGTAGGCAAGTAGACAGGTAGACAGGCAGGCAAGTTCGTATCTACCTGTCTACTTGTCTACCATTTCCCTATACACCCGCACCGTTTCCTCGGCGATTCTTTTCTGCGTGAAGTGCGTCAACACGCGCTCACGGCCTTTCCGGCTCAACCCGGCGCGCAGAGTCGTATCGTATTGCAGACGGCGAAGGGCGTCGGCGAGCGCATCGGGGTCGCTCTCCGGCACAATCAAGCCTGCGTCGCCGATCACGTTTGGAATTTCGCCGCACGTCGAACCGATCACTGGCACGCCGCACGCCATCGCTTCGATCAGCACGCGGCCAAATTGCTCTTTCCAGTTCGGCTGAGTGATAGACGACAGCACAAGCGCGTCCATTGTTCTTAGGAACTCAGGGAGCTCAAGAGAACTGATCCAGGGCTTGAATTGGACGCGTGACGCGATTCCGCAATCGGCGGCCAGCCGCCGCCAGGCCGACTCGCGGGGGCCGCTCCCCAGCAGAATCAGGCAGACGTTGGAATCGAGTCGCGCGGCGGCGCGGATCAAAACGTCCACGCCTTTTTCCGGAACGAACCGCCCGGCGTAAGCGATGGTGAAGACCTCACCCCCCTCCCCCGTCCCCTCCTCCCTCTCTTGTCGTTCCGACTGGAGAGGAGAGAGGAGTGGCGCGGAGCGCCGGGGAGCGGGTCGAGGTGAAAATATGTCCGTGTCCACCCCGAACTGCGGAATGACGGCAACGCGCCCGCGGTACCCCTTTGCGCGCCAAACGCTTTCCGCTTCGCGGTTGCCGCAAATCGCGTAGTCGGCGCGGCGCAAAACGTCGGCCTCCATAGCGCCCCACGGAAAAGGGTAGCGGCGATTCAGGTTTTGCCACGAGAAGAACAAGGTTTTTGCGCCGGAGCGGCGCGCTAATTTCATGGCGTGCCACGTCGCCAAGTTGTAAGGCTCTTCGTCTATGTGAACAATATCGGGTTTGATCTCGGTCAAGAGGCGAGCCAACTGCGGATAGAAGTGAAGATGAAAACTGCCGTTGAAGGCCATTGGCTCGACGACGAGCCGATAGCCCTGCGTGTGCGCCCGTTCCAGATTCAGAACTCCGCGCTCGTCGCGCCACAGGGGTGGCACGGCCACGGTCAGTTGGGCGTCAGAGTGAGCCGCTATCTCCTCCAGCTTGCGCTGGTACGCTCCGACGAGGCAAGCCTTTGAGACCATTAGAATACGCACGGAATGAATTATACAATTGCTTGCAGGTTGATTAGGTCTATAATCTGTGAACTAACATCCCAAAAGGAGATTACGCCCATGGCAACTAACTTGCTAACTAACGGCAACTTCGACGACGGCCATTACCACTGGCACGACGTGGCGGAAATCGTCATCCCGAACGGATGGGATTTTTGGTATTTAGAAGATTTCAAGACCCGGCTGGAACGGCAGGACAACGATTTCCTCAAGCCGGAAACGGTGGTGTGGAACATCAAAGACGCGCCGGAAAACGAGAGAAGCCTGTTCTTCCTCAGCGGCAACTTTTGCCTCAAAATATTCAAAGGCTGGGGGCCCTTGTGGTGGAGGCTCTTCCAAAAAGTAAGCGGCCTCAACCCAGGCGGCACTTACCGTTTCACCGCGCCGGTCTACCCCGATCTGGTGGCGAAATACGAGTCTGGCAAGAAAGTATACGCTCCCGATATGCTGTCGGGTGAGCACAAGTTGATCGTGAAGACGGGCGGCAAGACGTTTGACACGGGCTGGATGGACGGCAACAAAGTGAAGTTCGGCCAATACAACTTCCTCACGCTCGACTTCGTAGCCGACTCCACCGAAGCCGAAGTGAGCATCGAAGTTCGCGGGCGGTGGGGGCTTGACAACAACGGCTGGTTTGTGGATTCGCCCATGCTGGAGGCCATTGACGCCGCCGCCACGCAGCCGGTGGCCGTCACTCCCTCTTCCGCCGCGCAGGCCACGCCGGCCACCACTCCGGCCGCACCCTCGACGCCGCCGGCTCCGCCTCCTCCCACATCCCTCGGCGGCGCGCCCACCGGCGGCAACTTGTTCACTAACGGCGATTTCGATCAAGGACACTTCCCCTGGCACGGCGTGCCGGAGATCGTCATCCCGAACGGATGGGATTTCTGGTATTTGGAGGATTTTAAGACCCGGCTGGAACGGCAGGACAACGACTTCCTCAAGCCGGAGACGGTAGTGTGGAACATCAAAGACGCTCCGGAAAACGAGAAAAACCTGTTCTTCCTCAGCGGCAATTAC
>CAYYCF010000043.1:0-10895 GCA_964470235.1 uncultured Anaerolineales bacterium
CTAGGGCGAAATCTGTTTGCGGGCGATAATGTATTTGACTTCATATGGCAAATCCCGCCGCTGGTTTGGGTAAGTGCTGTCTATTTCCCGGAGCTGGTAGCGGGCCGGAGCGGATGGAAGGGGTTCTTGGTTTGGGCACTGCTCATATTGGCTACCTTCGGGTTGCCGTTCATAGTCGTGCCCGTTCTGGGGCGTGTGTTTGGATGAGGGGTTTGCCGATTCCCGGCCATTGGCTGGTCGGGCTGGTCATTTGATTGCTGCAGGACACAGTCGGCGCGGCGCTCTTGCAGGATGGCACCTTCTGCATCCTGGGCACAGTGGGCAAAGACGAAACCAGCCTGCGCGAGATTGAAGCCTTGCGCGATTTGGTGGCGAGCGACTACCAGCAGGGCCTGATTACCAGTGCCAGCCTGCGGGACAAACTGGGCGAGTAGAGCATTGTTGCGCGTCTGAGCAACGACGACAGCATTCAGCCATCGGGTGTCTCAAAAACACCCGATGGCTTTTTCTTTTTCCCCCGCGCTACGGTAGAATAGGCGCATGGTTCGCCCGCGTTGGCCGTTGGCTTTCAAACTGCTGGTTGCTTTCTTTCTGGTCGTCATCTCCGCCGGATTGCTCTATCGCTTCCGCGTCATCATCCCGCCGTTGGTGCTGGCCGCCATTGTGGCTTACGTGATCACTCCGGCGGTCGAGTTCATTGCCCGGCGCTTTCGCTTGCCGCGCACGGTGGCCGCGATGATGGTATACATTCTATTGGGCGCGCTGTTTGTCGGCCTGCCGTTTGTGCTGGTGCCGTTGGCGGTGAATCAATTGCGCGGCATCGAAATAGACCTGCAGGACATCGTCGCGCGCTACACCACTTTGCGGCACACGGTGGTGATCATTGGCAGTTTTCCAATTGACGTGGGCGCCATCACCGACCGCCTCACCAATGGGTTGACGGCGACGCTGGACGGGCTGGCCGGAGAATCGTTGGCCATCGTGGGTGAACTCCTGGAATTTTTCATCTCGGCGCTGGTGGTGTTGATCGCTTCGTTCTATCTGATCAAAGACAGCGCCCGCTTTCACGGCGCGGCGGAGAATCTGATCCCGGCCGCTTATCGCGAAGACTACCGCCGCCTGCGCGCGGAAATCACTCTGATCTGGGCGGCCTTCTTTCGCGGGCAGATCGTGCTGGCGCTGGTTGTCACCGTTATTTTCTGGGTAGTGGGGGTGATCATCGGCCTGAAGTATCCGCTGGCGTTGGCGATGCTGGCCGGCGGGCTGGAGTTCTTGCCGAGTCTGGGGCACGGCATCTGGTTTGCGGTCGGGGTCGTCTTTGCCCTGACGCAAGGCTCCACGGTACTGCCGATCCAAAACTGGGCCTTTGCGCTGGTCGTCGCCGGTCTGCACGTTATCTTCCAGCAAGTCGATCTCAATATTTTGATCCCGCGCATCATCGGGCGGCGGGTGAAACTGCATCCGCTGGTCGTGATCATCGGCATCATAGTCGGCGCAAGTTTCGCCGGGGTGCTGGGGGTGGCGTTGGCCGCTCCGACCATCGCCTCTCTGCGGGTAGTGGGCCGGTACACGTATTCCGGCCTGTTCGATCTGGAACCGTTCGAGCCCGAGCTCACGGGCTTAACCAAGAAGGAGAGCTGACCGCACCGTCAAAATTCGGAACACAGATGAACACTGACGCGAAGCGCACAGATTGCCACTGATTTTCCTTTGGTTTATCTGCGTTTATCTGCGTTCATCTGTTGAAATCTGTGTCATCTGTGTTTCGATTTGGCGCGGTTAAACAGTTGCAAGGAGGTTATCCATGACCGCTGAAGGAATGCGTTCCCCGCGCTGGAATGCGACGACAAAATTGATCATCGCGCTGACGGCGGTGGCCGTCGTCGGGCTGGTGTTGTGGCGGTTTCAAATTCTGGTTGCGCCGCTGGTCACAGCCGGGATGGCCGCCTACTTGCTCGATCCGCTTATCACCTTGTTGTCCGGCAGACTCAAATGGCCGCGCACGGCGGCGGCGGCGCTGATCTATCTGGTGTTGGTGATTCTGCTGTTGGCTTCGGCCACCGGACTGGGCCTCTATGCCGCCGGCCAGATAGCCAACCTCAACGTTAATGTGCTGCAGATTATCGAAGGTTTGCCGGAGCGCATTGACGAGGTGACGCACAGCAATGTAGCCATACTTGGCTATACGCTTGATCTGAGCCAGTTTGACTTCAGGCCGATCTACGATCAGATTGTGGCCTCTCTACGGCCCATCCTTTCGCAGGCCGGGGCGTATGTGGGCGGCGCAGTGTCGGGCGCGGCGGAGTTTTTTGGGTGGGCGTTGTTCGTGTTGGTCATTTCGTTTTATATGGTCAAGGACATGCCAGGTCTGGGATCGGCCATTGATCGCTACGCCACCGACCCAGGCTATCGGCACGACGTGGCGCGGTTGACGCAGGAATTCAAACAAATCTGGAATGCGTTTTTGCGCGGACAGGCGATATTGGGCCTCACCATCGGCGCGATTGTGTGGATCGGCCTGACGATTCTCGGCGTGCGCTTTGCCTTCGGCCTGGCTCTGCTTTCGGGCATCGTGGAATTTTTGCCCATCATCGGGCCGATCCTCGCCGGAGCGGTGGCGGTAGGGGTGGCGTTGTTTCAGGATGCCAATTGGTTCAATCTGTCGCCGTTGGCCTATGCGCTGCTGGTGACGGCGTTCTTTCTCGTCATTCAACAACTGGAAAACAACTTCCTCGCGCCGCGCATCATGGGCGAGCATCTCAATTTGCATCCGATCATCATTATGGTCGGCGCGATCATGGGCGCGAGCGTGGGCGGCATTCTCGGATTGTTGCTCGCCGCGCCGGTGTTGGCCACGCTCAAACTGGTGGGGCGCTATGCCTGGCGCAAGATGCTCGACCTGCCGCCGTTCTCGGACGAAGACGAAAGTCCGCCACACAAGCCCTTGCTTTCGCTGCCGAAATTTAATTTGAGCGCGCTTTTCAAAAAGAAGACAACGGATGGAACGGATTGAACGAAAGTAATTGAATTGTTGTCACCATAGATTACACAGATTTCACAGATTACAAAGCAATCAGTGTAATTCGTGTAATCTGTGGTTGTTATATCTCTCCTCCCTCAACTCCTTTGCCTTCGCGCGCTCAGCGTCTGACAACGGCGCAGGTTCGAGATCGAGATCGAGCGTTTCCGCGAATCCAGCCTTCATCGCCTCAGCCGCCTCTTGCCAAGGCACGGCGCGCCCCAACGCCGACTCTAGCGTCGTAGCCCGCGCGCGCACTTGCCGCTTGGCGGCTTCCCGGGCCGTTTCATTTTCAAAGACCAGCGCCTCGCAAATCCGCGCAATGTCGCCCGTCAGCGGCAATGACCCGTGCTGCAACACCATTCCATGCTTCCGCGCTTGCGCACTGCCGATCAGTTTCTTGCCGTCCGCGGTGATCTCGTAATTCGATGACGTAATAAAGCAGACTGGATTCTCTTTTACCGCACAGTTCGCAGAGATCGCAGAGCCATTTCTTGGTAACTGCTCAGCGGATAGCATCCTGAGCGGAGCGGCAGTGCTGTTCTGCCGCGTAGTCGAAGGATGCGGTTCTCGCGCGCGACCCGCATCCTTCGACTGCGTTCCGTCCGCTTCGCGCAACACGGGAACTCCGCTCAGGATGCTTGCCTCACGAGAGCTGTGAGCAGTTACATTTCTTGTATTTTCCTCCGCGCTCTCTGTGGTGAACGCCTTGTCGTTCCGCGTCCGCAAACCGAGAATGCTCAGCCCACGCACCAACCCCTCGCTCAGTCTTCGATAACTTTCCACTATTCCCCCCGCCACGCGCGGATCGGTCTGCGGTGTGATGATCGAATACGTCAGTTCGTCCGTGTGCAAAATCGCGCGCCCGCCGGTCGGGCGGCGCACCAGGCCGAAACCGGATGCGGCCAAGCGCTGGAGATCAACATCCTCCACAGGTTGCGCGTAACCAAGCGACAGGCACGGCGGAGCCCAGGCGAAGAACCGCAACATGGGCGGCGACTCTCCGGCGGCAACGGAGAGCAGGAGGGTTTCGTCAATTGCCATGTTCGTCGCGCCATCGGCGGGATCGGTGAGGAGGAGGCGATAGCGCACGCGAGGGTAATTATTCATCCGGGCGTATTTTTATCACGAATGGCGCGAATATGCGAATGACACATCTGAGATTGAAATGTGCCGCCCGCTCGCGTATAATGCCGCACATGCCTTTATCCGTTCCGTTGCTGTTTCATTTCAACCAACACTTGAGCGAATACGCCCGCACCGCCAGCCGCGTTTGTTATTGCGGTCTGCTCAAAGTGCTGCGCTCTCATCCGGCTCTCAAATTCAATATTCACATTTCCGGCACGTTGATACACGCGCTCAAGTGGGTGGCCCCCGAACCGCTGGAACTGATCCGCGACGGTTTGAATGACGGCCAATTTGAATTGCTCGGCTCGACTTACGCGCAAAACATATTGTATTCGAGCGACGATTGGGACAATGCCCGCCAGATCGAATTGCACCAACAGGCGTTGAGCGACGCGTTCGGCGTGGAGCCGACGGCGTTCTGGAACGTGGAACGGTGCTGGCGGCAGTCGCTTGCGCCGATCATCGCGGCGGCGGGCTACCGGCTCACCCTGGTCGAAGATCACATCCTGCGCAAAGCCGGCGCGGTCGAGCCGTTTGTCTTCACCACGCGCGCCGGCGCGCGCGGCCTGTCACTCGTCACCGACGACGAAACGCTCAAACACAAATTCAACTTGGCGGCCTGGTTCGGGCGCGAGACTCAAGTTCTCGATTATTTGCGCGCTATTGCAACGCGCCCTGGCGCGGAAAATAAGTGCCTGGCTTACGCCGAAGACGCCGAAGCGATGGGGCTGTGGGGCGCGGAGGCCGGAGCGATTCCGAATCAAACCTGGGCGCGGCTGGATCATTTGCTGACGGCGCTCGAAGCCGAAGCGGACGTGCAACTGGTCAGACTATCGGACGCGCCGCCGCCCTCTGCCGAATTGGCTTCCATTCCCGACGGCAGCGCGGCGTGGATGAATGCTTCGCTCAAGCGCGTCGGCGCGCCGTACCACGAAGATGGTTACGCCGACTGGTTCGACTTCAACCGCCGCGCGCCCAAGCTGGTTCATTTCCGGCAAACGTATTCAATCATTCGCGCCAAACTGCAAGCGCTTGAGTCGGCCCTGCCCGCGCCGCAACGCCTGAAGCAGACGGCCCTGCACGCCTTCTGCGCGCATCAATACGAATTCGGTTGCGTGGGAGTGGGCGGGTTGAATTACGGCGGCTGGGAAAACGCCCGCACGGCAGTGGCCGTGGCCCGCGCCGCCAAGATCGCGGAGTCGCCGTCCGAGTTCGTCATCATTGATGATTGCAACGGCGACGGTTCAGACGAAGTGTTGATCAGCGACGGCGCGCAGATGTTGATCACCTCCGCTTACGGCGGGCGCGTATTGTATTGGTTTGATCTGATCAACGGCCGACAGTTCGTAGGCAACCAGCTTCCCGTCGTTCCGGCCGAGTACATCGGCGACGCCCATTATCCGGTGACACGGCCTTACCCCATGCTGCCTCTGCCGGAGACGGACACTCCGCGGGCGTTCGACGATCATGACGGGAGCACGTCGCTCGAAACGCCGCCCACGCGGCTTGGGCGCTTTCTGCCGGAGTGGATTTGGGAGGGAGAAGCCGCGCCCCTGCCGTTGGCCGTTCGTCGGGCGGAGACCGCCGCGCCGCAGTGGCCGCTTACGGCGCAGACTCGCGCCTTCTCGGATCACGTCCAGTTTGACTCAAACACCGACGAAGAGCCGCCGGTGGAATGGCTGGACTCGCGTTTGGAAAAGAACGGCGTGGCGTTCCTGCGCTATTTGAATGATGAACTGACTATCGAGAAGACTCTGCGATTGGCTCAGGGCCGCGCAGTGTGCACTTACGTTCTCCGCAACCTCGATACGGCCGAACGGCATTTGCGGCTGCGCGTGACGCACGAGCTTTGCCCCGATTACGACGAGGCGCTGCGCGGCGGGCGCGGCGCGCTGGAATTCCTGGACGACCCTGACGCGCCTGGGGTGATTAACACTCGCACCGGCGCGGCGATTACCGCGCATGCCACCCGGCCCTGGCAGACTCTGGAACAGCGGGTGGATTTCTACGCGCTGACCATCGGGCTTATTTACGATGTAACCCTCGCGCCGCGATCCGAGCAGCGGTTTGACATGAAGTTGAAACGAACGAATCGGGCGGAGACTCGATGAACGTCCCCGACTGGGTGCAGGACGCAATCTTCTATCAGATTTTCCCCGATCGTTTTGCCAACGGCGATCCGGCCAACGATCCCTTTAACGCCCAGGCCTGGGGCGCGCCGCCGCAACTGCGCGGCTTTCAGGGCGGCGATCTTGAAGGCGTGATCCAGAAACTCGATTATCTGCACGATCTCGGCATTAGCGCCATTTACTTCAACCCCATCTTCGAAGCCGCATCCAACCACCGGTACGATACCCGCGACTATTTCAAAATTGATCCGAAGCTGGGCGACCTCAGCACGTTCAAGCGCCTGCTCACGCAAGCGCACGGGCTGGGCATCCGTGTGATTTTGGACGGCGTGTTCAATCACTGCGGGCGCGGCTTCTTCGCTTTTCAAGACATTCTCGAAAACGAAACGGCGTCGCCTTACCTCAACTGGTTTCACGTCAAGGGCTTTCCTCTGCACGCGCACGACGAGGAAGAGCCGAACTATGCCTGCTGGTGGAAGGTAAAAAGCCTGCCTAAGTTCAACACCGGCGAGCCACAAGTGAGAAAGTATTTGCTCGATGCGTCTCGCTACTGGATCGAGCAGGGCATTGACGGCTGGCGGCTCGACGTGCCGAACGAGATTGACGACGACGACTTCTGGGCGCAGTTTCGCGACGTGGTGAAAACGGCCAACCCGCACGCCTATACGCTGGGCGAAATTTGGGAAGTGGACCCGCGCTGGGTGGGCGAGCGCGCCTTCGACGGCTTGATGAATTATCCTCTCCGCACGGCGGCGCTGGACTTTTTCGGGCGCGGGACGATGTCGGCCTCGCAATTCGGGCAGACCGTAGAAAACCTGCTCACGGTGTATCCCAGCGATCACGTGTACGCCCAGTTCAATCCGCTTGGCTCGCACGACACCGAACGCACGCTCCACCAGTGCGCCGAAGACGTGTCGCGCATGAAGCTGGCGCTCCTCTTTCAATTCACTTATGTCGGCGCGCCGTCAATTTATTACGGCGACGAAATCGGGTTGACCGGGGGCCAAGACCCCGACTGCCGCCGCGCGTTTCCCTGGGACGAAAAGCAGTGGAACGCCGACCTGCGCGGTTTCGTCAGATCGTTGATTGCCATTCGCAAAAAGCATCCAGCGCTGAGGCGGGGCGAGTACCGTCCGCTCTACCACCATGACCGCGACGGCCTTTATGCCTTCCTTCGCAAGTACGGCCATCATGAACAGGATATGATCCTGGTGGCGATCAACAATTCGGACAGGACGATAGTGCGGAACATCCCGGCCACGCATTCCGGCTGGCACGATGGCATGGGCGTGCTCGATCTTTTGAGCGGCAAGAAATTCGAGATTGAAAATCACTTCGTCGCCAACCTGCGCCTGCCGGCGCGGTCGGGGGTGATTCTGGCCGGGCAGTAGTATAATCTCGGCAGGAAGGTGATGTATGGAATCAGCAACGATCCTTTCGCGTGTTGAAAACATTATGCGAATCGTGCGGCGCCTCACGCCGTCGGAGACCGACGAATTGGCCCGACAGTTGGGTGTTTGGCGGTCAGATCCCGCGCAACTTTCGCCCGAAGCAGAAGCGTATTGGCGTGAACAATTAGCGTACGCAGACGGCCTGCCGTTTTCGGATGACAATCCATTCATTGGCAGCCTGTCTGTGCGCGAATACTTTGCGCTGCCCGAAGCAGAGCAAGCCGCGATATGGGATCGACTGTATGCTGAAGAACTGGATAAACTTATGAAGGCGCCTGGATGATCCGCAATTTCACGACGCACACTCAGCAAATTGCGAAGCAGTTTACGGCGATGACAGTTCAGTTGTCGTCGCCGTTTTCTTTGGCTCGCCTGCCGCGCCTGGCGACAGTGGAAACGATATTGACCGGCGGCAGATAATGCTCAAAGTATTGATATTGGCGGCAGAGTCCGCCCCGCTCGTCAAAGTGGGCGGGTTGGGGGACGTGGTCGGCGCACTGCCGCGCGCCCTGCGCGCGCTCGGGCACGATGTGCGCGTGGCCTTGCCGCATTATCCGTTAATCAATTCGCAGACCGCATGGCTGGCGATCAAACCAGCCGGGGCGGCGAATGTACAATGGAAGGACGACGACAGCCAACCCGCCGCCGTAACCGCGCCCGTTCACGAAGCCCTCGCCGGCGATGTGATCCATTACTTGATCGGCGGGCCCTATCTGCCGCCCGACAGTGGCGTCTACGGAACGGGGATTGACCAAGACGGGCCGAAGTTCATCTTTTACTCGATGGCCGCGCTGGCCTGGTGCGCCCAAATGAACTGGCAACCGGACGTTGTCCACGTTCACGATTCGCACCCCGGCGCGGCGGTGTACTGGCTCGGCACGAAAGGGCGGCGCGACAAATTTTGGCGGCGCACGGGGACGGCGCTCACCATTCACAACTTGCCGTTTCAAAACAACCACGCCAAAAAATATCTGGCGTTGGCCGGGCTGCGCCCCTCGCGTTACCCGCGTTTGCCCCACTGGGCGAAAGACGGGTTGATGGGTCTGGCGATTGCCCACGCCGATCAGATCAACGCCGTCAGCCCAGGTTACGCCGCCGAAATCATGGGCGAAGAATACGGCGCGGGACTCGATGGCCTCTTGCGGGCGCGCGCCAGGCGCGTGCGTGGCATCCTCAACGGACTCGATTACGAACAAGCCGATCCATCTGCCGACCCCGCCCTGCCGGTCAACTTTGATTCCGGCTCGCTCGACCGCCGCCTTGAGAATAAAATAGCGTTGCAAGCGGAGTGCGGTTTGAAACGGGATGCGGCCGTTCCGCTCGTCGGCGTGGTGTCGCGGCTCGATCACCAGAAGGGGTTCGACATTGCGGCTCCGGCGGTGCGTGCACTCTTGGAGGAGGGCGCGGCGCAATTTGTTTTGCTGGGCGCGGGCGCGCCGGAAATCCAAGCGCAGTTCGAACCCCTGCCGGCCGATTTCCCCGGCGCGGCCTCGGTGAATTTGCGCTTCGACGCGGCGCTGGCGAATCGAATCTACGGCGGGTGCGATATTTTTCTGATGCCGTCACGCTACGAACCGTGCGGCACGTCGCAGATGGTGGCGTTGCGTTATGGCGCGGTTCCGGCGGTGCGAGCCACCGGCGGATTGGTGGACACAGTGCAAAACTATCGCGCCGGGAGGGGGACGGGATTCGTATTCAAGCCCTATTCGAGCGCGGCGCTCCTGAGAGCGTTGCGAAAGGCGTTGGCCGTTTACGCCGACCGCGACGAGTGGCGCTCCCTGCAACAGCGCGGCATGGCCGTTCGATTCACGTGGAAATATGCGGCGGAAAAATACGCGGCGATGTATGAAAGGGCGGTGGCAGGTAGACACGTAGACAAGTAGACAGGTAGCAGGCAGACACGAACCTGTGTACTTGTATACTTGTTTACGGGCGAATTATCCACTATGAAGACTCGCGCTGTCATTCTCGCCGGTGGTGAAGGTTCGCGGTTGGGCGTGCTCACCGCCAAACGCAGTAAGCCTTCGGTGCCTTTTGCGGGCAAATACCGCATCATTGATTTTGCCTTGAGCAACTGCGTCAATTCCGGTTTGTTTGACGTGATGCTGCTCACGCAATACCGCCCCCATTCGCTTCTCGAACACATCGGCGCCGGGCGGCCGTGGGACCTCGACCGTTCTTTCACCGGCGGCCTGCAGTTCTACCAGCCCTACAAGGCGCGTTTCGAGGCCGACTGGTACAGCGGCACCGCCGACGCCGTCCAGCAGAATTTCACGTTTGTCAAAAGCGGCAACCCCGATCTGGCGCTGATCCTCTCGGGCGATCACATCTACCAGATGAACTTTGATCCCATGTTGACATTTCACGCCGACCACGCGGCGGACATGACCGTTGCCACCCTTCGCGTCTCGCCGGCCGTGGCCTCGCGATTTGGCATCATGACCACCGCTGCCGACAACCGCGTGACCGATTTTGTGGAAAAACCCAAAGACCCGCCAGGCACCCTGGCCTCGATGGGGATTTACGTGTTCAGCCTGACCGTGCTGGATCGGTATCTGCGCGAAGATTCCAAACGCAGAGAGTCGTCGCACGATTTCGGCAAAGACATCATCCCGCGCATGATCAAAGACGGCCAGCGCGTGTTCGCCTACCCGCACAGCGGCTATTGGGTGGACGTGGGGACGATAGACTCGTACTGGCTGGCGCACATGGATTTGCTCAAGCACCCGCCGGAATTCGATCTCAATGATCGCTCGTGGATTATTCATACCCGCTCGGAAGAACGCCCGCCGGTGAAGATTCTGGAAGGGGCGATGATCAAAGATAGTTTGATTACCGACGGCTCCATCATTGCGCCGGGAGCGCGGGTGGAGCGTTGCGTGCTGTCACCCGGCGTTTACATCGGCCCCGATGCGGTCGTCACCGAGTCAATCATCTTCACCGATTCGTACATTGAAGCCGGGGCGCGGGTGGAACGGGCGATCATTGACAAAAAGGTTTCCATCGGACACAACTGCCAAATCGGGGAGATCGATTCCAACGCGGAAGACCTCGGCATCACTACGGTTGGAAAGAACGCGCAGATTCCCAGCGGCGTCAAAGTGGGGCCGGGCGCATCCATTGGCGCCGACGTTGGCCCCGACTTGCTGGCCCGAAAAGTGGTCGGCA
>CAYYCF010000043.1:10995-12528 GCA_964470235.1 uncultured Anaerolineales bacterium
GCACGGCAAAAGCACGGCGGTGGCCGGTGTGCCGCCGGATTACTTCAGCCGCACCGGGCAGTTGTGGGGCAACCCGCTTTACCGTTGGGACCAATTGAAGGCGACGGGTTACGCGTGGTGGATCGAACGATTCCGCGCGACGCTGGCGACGGTGGATATTGTGCGGCTCGATCACTTTCGCGGGTTCGAAGCGTATTGGGAAATTCCGGCCGACATGCCGACGGCGGAAGTGGGGCAGTGGGTGAAAGGCCCTGGCGCGGGCTTCTTCCAGGCGCTCAAGGCCGCGCTCGGCGCGTTGCCGATCATTGCGGAAGATTTGGGTGTGGTCACGCCGGAGATGCTGGCCCTGCGCGATCAATTCGATTTGCCTGGCATGAAGGTGTTGCAGTTCGCCTTTTCGTCCGACGCCGCCGATCCGTTTTTGCCGCACAATTACCCGCGCAACTGTGTGGTTTATTCCGGCACGCACGACAACGACACCACGCGCGGCTGGTACGAGCAATCGTCGAAAGAGCATGAGCGCGATTTTGCGCGGCGGTATTTGGGGCGCGACGGCAGTGACATTGCCTGGGATTTCGTCCGGCTGGCGTTTTCTTCGGTGGCCGATATGGCGGTGGCGCCGTTGCAAGACGTTTTGAATCTCGGAACGGAAGCGCGGATGAACCTGCCAGGGACCGCGGCGGGCAATTGGGGTTGGCGGTTTCAATGGGATCAGGTGGGGGACGGCGTGCGGGAGAGGCTGAGAGAGCTGACGATATCGTATCTTCGTTAAGTGTGGGGGTGTGGGCGTTCCATCCTTATACTCTCCCATACCCCTGGGTCTTTCCAAAGTTTATTGATAAAACGTCTTGCCTGCGCTCGTGGGCGCGAGTTGCTCAGTCTTTTTGTCTCTCTTCTTCCAATCGCTTTGTGACGAATCTCAACACGTCTTCCAATTTTGTTTCTTCAGACTCCCGGATGTTCTCTTGCGCCTCAACATGTTTGTGGTGCGGGTGTGTGGAGACGTCGGGATGATGTGGGGCGTTATCCCAACCGACGCGAAGTTCGTCGTTTTTCTTAAGCCAGTAATAGGCATAGCGCAAGAGGGTTTCTTCGTCCCACGCTTCGCGGATATGTAACTTGTCGCCATTGATTAGGTCGGCGCGCAAGCGAATTAAGTTTGGGTTAGGGGTAGAGAGTAGTTCGATCTCGGCGATGATCTCGCTAGCAAGATCGCGCAATAACGCAATGCGTTCCAGCGCATTAACCGCCATGCGACGTCTCCAATGAGCGAAGCGTCGTTAGACGTTTTTGCAAATCGGTGCGGCGTGTTTCCCAGCTGTGCCACTCAATATAAGCCTCGTGCGTATCGAAATCGGCGCTAGCGGGCAACCCTGCTTTTTCAAGGTTAGCCAAGCGCATCCCAAAACGAGACTCGAATTTGGCAATCGCTTGTTCGGCGCGTTTAAGTTCGTCCTGCAATTCACGCACGCGGCTATCAGCGCCCAATTGCAAAATGCGATCCCAGTCTTGAATGGGAAGTTTGATTGGAGT
>CAYYCF010000044.1:0-9907 GCA_964470235.1 uncultured Anaerolineales bacterium
TGGCCTTGAAGCCTGGCTTGACCCTCTCTCCGTCGTCCGCCGCCGCGCTCGCCCGCATCCGCCGCGAAATTGCTTTTGTGTCCCGCGACCGGCTTTATCAACCGGACATCGTGCGCGCTCACGACCTGGTGACGAGTGGAGAATTAGTAAAAGCGGTGGAAGCGGGGGCGGGGATCCACTTTCAGTAATCGGCACTAATTTGTACAACGGGAAATCGCCCACGAATTTCACGAATGGCACGAATGACGATTCTATGTTCGTGAAATTCGTGTAATAAGCGAAGCACCCCGTGGGTTCGTGGGCGTACGTTTGGCCGAAATAGTCATGGCTCTTTTCCTCACAGAATCCGACGTGCGCTCGCTTCTCACAATGGACATCGCGCTTGACGCGGTGGAAGAGGCCTTTCGCGGTTTGTACGACGGCACGGCCATCAACCAGCCGCGTCATCGCCTGAAGACGGAGCGCGGGCTGTTTCACGTGATGGCCAGTGTCGTCGCTTCGCGCCAGGCGTTAGGCTTCAAAGCGTATGCCAGTCTGGGCGGGCGCGTGAATTTTCTGATCGCCCTCTACCACAGCGAGACTGACGAACTGTTGGCGATGATCGAGGGCGATTGGCTGGGGCGAATGCGCACCGGCGCGGCCAGCGGCGTGGCCACGAAATACATGGCCCGCCCCGATGCGAAGACGCTCGGCCTGTTTGGTTCGGGTGGGCAGGCGCGCACGCAATTGTCTGCCGTGTGCGCGGTGAGGCCAATTGAAAAAGTGTTGGTGTACAGCCGCGATCCGCAGAAGCGAGCCGCGTTCGTCGCCGATATGCAGCCGCAAGTGAACGCCCAAGTCATCGCGGTAGACTCGCCGACCGCCGCCCTCGAAAGTGCAGACGTGATCGTGACGGCGACGACTTCCAGCGAGCCGGTGTTCGCGGGCGATGGATTGCCGGAGGGCGCGCACATCAACGCCACCGGATCGAATCACCTCAAGCGGCGTGAGATTGACCGCAAGACCATCCGCCGTTGTCCGCGCATCGCTGTGGACTCGCTGGAGCAAGCCAAGATCGAGTGCGGTGATCTGGCGCAGGCAGTTGAAGACAAGATTCTTGATTGGGACGACGTGATCGAATTTGCCCACATCGTAGGCGGCGACGTGCCTGGGCGAACTTCGCCCGAAGAGCGCACGCTGTTTGAGTCGCAGGGGCTCTCAGTGTGGGATATTGCCACCGCGGCGCGGGTGGTCGAGTTGGCTAAAGAGAGAAGGGTGGGGTGCAGGGTCGCGATGTTTGAGTGAGAAGGGCTTTTCATCCCATCCGCAACAATGTGGTGACGGCAATGTCTTCGTCAACGTCTTCCCAGTGAATTCCTATTCCGCGCGCAATCAACCGCCAGTTGGCGCGCTGTTCTGTTGCAGCATCCCGCAAACGCGGAAACCATTCCAATGGCACAGACACTTCACGACCGTCTGAAAGTCGAACGTGAAGAGCGTCGTCAGAAAACCTGACATCCACAGCCAGAACGGCTGTTGGGCTGAATACGGTCGGGCTAACGCTTGCTGAAGTGTTCATACCATTTCTTCAATTCGATCATCGTGGGCGGCGACGTGCCTGGGCGAACTTCGCCCGAAGAACGCACGCTGTTTGAGTCGCAGAGGATGATTCATAATTTCCCAAATGCTACACCTTTATACGTCCAGCCGCAAGCCGCGATGGCATCCTGAATCGGTTTCTTCAATTCGCTCGTGTTGAATTTGTATTTGTAAACTTGACCCGGAGTCAGGTTTTCTGTGAAGGCGTACCCTGTGCCAAACGAGATGGAAGATTTTTGGCCCCTAAAGAAACTGGCTTGCGCCGAAAAACTTGGCACGCCGGCCCTCCAGGATACAGTTAGTTCCTCGTCCATGGCGCGCACTTCGCGCTTGGTTGGATCAAATTTTAGGTAGGTGCGAAACACTTTAGTCAAGTTGGCCTTAGCGAAGACCTCGTACCATCGGGCGTCCACAATCTTCCACTCCGCGATCAGATCCACACCCTTGGCTTTGCCGTCAATAATCTGATACGGAGCGGTTGGGCGGTTGAGCGCCGTGATCCTGTCATGCACGGCTTGCGTGGAGGTGTCCATTCCCCCGGTATTCCATTGGCTGGCTGAAGCAACCGGAGCCGGTGACGCCGATGGTTGATAAGCTGGCGTTGACATATTCGCACCGGCGGGTTGGACCGGAACAGGCGGTGATTTGCCTCGCAAGGTGAAGAAGGCAACCACCGGAGGGGTGAGCATCAACAGTAAACCCACGCAGACAAAACCAAGAAATACAACGTAGCCTGTGGTTGCAGCGCCGTCTGCTGTGCCGGGTGATGGCGGGGTAATGAGCGCAACGGCCCCCATGCACGACAAAATCAAACCAGGTAGGCCGCACAACAGCAAAGTTGCGAGCGTAGCGATAATGCCGCCTGTCTTGTTTTTCATTTTTTCTCCTTATCTTTCCCTGCCGCGTACTTTACCTCAATGTCCGTGTATTCTCCCGGCTCCATTTGCTCACGCAGAACCCCGGCCAAACGGCGCACGCCTTCCACAATCAACTTCGGTGTGGCGTTCGAGAAATTGAGCCGCATGAAACGCCGCGAGTCCGATTGGGGATAGGAGGCCGGGAAGAACGAATCGCCTGGGACAAAGGCCACCTTTTCGCGCAAGGCGGCCTCCAGTAAACGGTGGCAATCGCCGCCGTCCGGCAATTGCATCCACAGGAACAACCCGCCTCGCGGCCGCGTCCAGGTGACCCCCAACGAGTCCGGCACGAACTCATCCAACGCTTCGAGCATCACGTCCCGCCGTTCTTTGTAAGCTTGCCGCAGTCTTTGCACGTGTTCGTCCAAGAATCCGCCGCGCGCCACTTCGTAGGCCACCATTTGCGTAAAGGTGCTGGTATGCAAATCCGCGCCCTGCTTCAATTGAACGAGCCGCGCCAACACCTCGGGCGGGGCCACAATCCAGCCTAACCGCAGACCGGGCGCGAGCGTTTTCGAAAACGTGCTGAGGTAGATCACGTTGCCCGATTGAAACCCATCGTCGGAACGGACCCCAACCGTTTCCCGATCCAGATCGAGCAAGGGCGGCAGATGCTCACCCTCGTATCGCAGTTGACCGTACGGATCATCTTCGACAATAGGGATGCCGTATTTGTCGGCCAGCGCCACCACTTCCTTTCGCCTTTCAAGCGACAGCGTGACTCCGGAGGGATTTTGAAAATTCGGCAGGATGTACATGAACTTGGGCCCGGACCGGAGAGCGCCTTCGAGCAGCTCCGTCCGCAAACCGTCGTCGTCAATCGGCGTGGTAACATACTCTGCGCCAAAGACGTTGAACGCTTGCAGTGCGCCCAAATACGTCGGCGCTTCCACCAGAATCCGATCGCCTGGGTTGATGAGAAGCTTGGCGATCAGATCGAGCGCTTGTTGCGAGCCGCCGGTGATCATGACGTTCTCCGGTTTGGCCAGAATTCCGTAGCGCGCCACGTGACGGGCGATCATCTCGCGCAGCGGCGGATAGCCTTCCGTCGTGCTGTATTGCAGAGCCGCTTGGCCGGCCGCACTATCGGCCAGCAACCGCTGACACGCGGCAGTGAACCGCTCGAGCGGAAACAGTTCCGGCGCGGGCATGCCGCCGGCGAACGAGATCACGTCGGGGCGCTGTGTCAGTTTGAGCAGTTCGCGTATGGTTGAGCTGGTGAGGTCTTTGGTGCGTTGAGCGTAACGGTGAGCCCAAGGGGTTGTCATTTTTGCTCCTTTTGTCTTGCCGCCTCATGATCATGCCCGCGCCCGGGCGTGGCGCAAAGTGCCAGATGTAATTGAAGGCGAGTGAACTTAGTTGTATTCCATAACGCCTCGATTGTAGGAACTTCATCACCTCCGCCCGTGACACTAAACACTAACGGATCAGGGCATGCAGGGACTATCTTGATAAATAAGAGCGACTCGGTCTAACAGGACAAAGGAACTCGGCAATGGCAAAAGGTCGCGTGATCATTGACGACGAGCGGTGCAAAGGGTGCGCGTTGTGCGTGGAGGTATGTTCGCACGACGTGCTGTCTATCGGCGAAGAGCGGTTGAACGCGCGAGGCTACCATCCGGCGCGTTTGATCGATCCTCAGGGCAGATGCACGGGTTGCGGGCTATGCGCCGTGATCTGCCCGGATGTGTGTATCACCGTCTATCGTCAGCGGGCGACTCGGCCGCAGACAGGGGCCACGGCAAGCGTATGAAAGAATTGCTCAAAGGCAACGAAGCCATTGCCGAAGCGGCCGTTCGCGCCGGAGTGGAGGCGTACTTCGGCTATCCCATTACGCCGCAAACGGAATTGCTGGAATATATGTCGGGGCGGATGCCGCAGCTGCACCGCGTATTTCTGCAAGCCGAAAGCGAAGTGGCCGCGATCAATATGGTGTACGGCGCGGCCTGCACGGGCGCGCGGGTGATGACTTCCTCCTCCAGCCCTGGCGCGAGCTTGATGATGGAAGGCATGTCGTACATTGTCGCTTCGGAAGTGCCGTGCGTGATTGTGGACGTGATGCGCGGCGGCCCAGGGCTGGGGAACATCGCGCCGTCGCAGGCCGATTATTTCCAGATCGTGAAGGGCGGCGGACACGGCGATTATCATCCCCTCGTGCTGGCTCCGGCTACCGTGCAAGAAGCGATTGATCTCACGTATGAAGCGTTTGACTTGGCGTCCAAGTACCGGCATATGGTCGTCATCCTGACCGATGGCAACGTGGGGCAGTTGATGGAACCGGCCGTTTTGCCGCCGATGCGGCCGGTCGGCAACGGGAACGGCCACCGTCCGACGTGGGCGCTCACCGGCGCGCGGGATCGTCCGAAGAACATCATCACTTCGATTTATCTCGACCCGCAAGTAGAAGAAAAATTCAACCAAAAACTGCAAAACAAGCTGGCGATGATCCGTCAAAACGAGGTCCGGTATCACGAATTTCTGGTCGAGGACGCGGAGGTAGTGGTGGCCGGGTTTGGCACGGCGGGGCGGGTGGCGCAAACGGCGGTGAAGCAAGCGCGGGCGCGCGGAATGCGCGCCGGGTTGTTCAGACCCATCAGCCTGTACCCGTTCCCCGAAAAACGCCTGGCCGAAATTGCGGAGAAGGTTCGCGGTTTCTTGGTGGTGGAGATGAACGCCGGCCAAATGGTGGAGGATGTGCGGCTGGCCGTCAACGGGCGCGCGCCCGTTAAGTTCTACGGGCGTATGGGCGGCGTGGTGCCGCTGCCGGATGAAGTGCTGGAGGCGATTGAGAAGATATGATCGATGAAGAGCTTGTTTACGCGCGGCCCGACTCGCTCGCCTCGTCGTTTACGCATTACTGCCCTGGCTGCACGCACGGCGTGGCGCACCGGTTGGTGGCGGAAGTGATTGACGAACTCGGCGTGCGCGAGCGCGCCATCGGCGTCGCGCCGGTGGGTTGCGCCGTGTTTGCCTACAACTATTTCAACGTGGACTTCGCCGAAGCGCCGCACGGGCGCGCGCCCGCTATGGCAACCGGAATCAAGCGCGTGCGGCCCGAAAGCGTGGTGTTCACTTACCAGGGCGACGGCGACCTGGCCGCCATCGGGATGAGCGAGATCATGCACGTGGCGGCGCGCGGCGAGGCTATCACCGTCATATTTATCAACAACGCCATTTACGGCATGACCGGCGGACAAATGGCGCCTACCACTTTGCCAGGCCAAAAAACTACGTCGTCGCCGCTGGGGCGTGATATTGAAATGACGGGCATGCCGTTGAAAATGTCCGAGATACTGGCCGCCATGCCGGGCGCGGCCTACGTGGTGCGGCGCAGTCTGCACAACGTCAAAGAAATCAACCGCGCCAAGAAAGCAATCAAGCAGGCCTTCCAAGTGCAGCTTTCGGGCGGGGGATTCTCGATGGTGGAATTGCTCTCGAACTGCCCGACGAATTGGGGTCTTGCCCCGGAAGATTCTCTTAAGTGGATCGAAGAGCACATGATTCCGTATTACCCGCTGGGCGATTTCAAATAGCGTATGGCGTATGGCAGATGGCGTATGGCATATCGCAGATAGCGCATGGCAGGCGGTACGCGATAAGCCATCAGCGATATGCGATATGCGATGAGCGACCCGATGCAAACTGAAATTGTGATTTCCGGATTTGGCGGGCAGGGGGCTTTGTTCGCGGGGCAACTGCTGGCTTACGCGGCGATGGACGCCGATTATCACGTGACCTGGATTCCATCGTACGGCCCCGAAATGCGCGGCGGCACGGCGCACTGCACTACCATCATTTCAGATGAAGAGATCGGGTCGCCGCTGGTTCGCAATCCGCAGGCGGTGATTGCCATGAATGTGCCGTCGTTGGACAAGTACGAGCCGTTGGTGGCGCTGGGCGGTGTGCTCGTTGTTAACTCGTCAATGGTGGCGCGTGAAGCAACGCGGACGGACATTCGCGCAATTGCCGTTCCGGCCAACACCATTGCCGAAGAACTGGGGAGCAATAAACTGGCAAACCTTGTTCTGCTGGGCGCGATGCTGGCGGCGACGAATGTTCTGCCTTTAGAGGCGTTGAAAAAAGCATTAGCGGCTCACTTGCCGGAGCGGCACCGGGGATTGTTGGAAGTTAATTATGAAGCGCTGCGGCGCGGGTTTGAATCATTTGCCGTTCACTTCTCCCGGCAGATGCCCGATGTCAATGGTATCGCCGTCGCACAGTAACATTGCCAGTTCGATGGCGTTGCGTAATTGACGGATATTGCCAGGCCAACGGTAGGCCTTGAGCGCCTCCATCGCGCGCGGGTGGATGGCCGTCACCTGTTTCCCCATTTCGCGGTTGAATTTTGCCAGAAAAAAACCGGCCAGCGTCGGGATGTCGTCGCGCCGCTCGCGCAACGGGGGCAGATTTACTTCGATGACCTTCAACCGCCAATACAAATCCTCGCGGAACAAGCCCTCTTCGATCATCTTTGGCAAATTGCGGTTGGAGGCCGATAGGATGCGTACGTCCACCTTGAATGTGCTCGTGCCGCCGACGCGGCGGATGGCGCGCTCTTCAATCGCCCGCAGTAGCTTGGCTTGCAAATCGGGCTTCATGGTGGAAATCTCGTCCAGAAAAAGCGTACCGCCATCGGCGATTTCCATCAGCCCGGCTTTGCGTTTGGTCGCGCCGGTGAACGCCTGCGCGTCGTGGCCGAACAGTTCGCTCTCCAAAAGCTGATCGGGCAGGTTGGCGCAGTTAATGGCAACGAACGCGCCGTCGCGGCGGGGGCTGACTTGATGAATAGCGTTGGCCGCCACTTCTTTGCCGGTGCCGCTTTCGCCGCAGATAAGCACCGTGGCTTGAGTCGGCGCGGCGCGGTCGATCAGTTCGGCGACGCGCTTCATGGCCGCCGTTTCGCCCACCACCCAGTCGTATTGCGCGCGGCGGCTTTGCCGCAAGTGATCCAACTCGCGCCGCACCGCCACCGCCTCCGAAGCCCGCGACAGAGCGCGCATCATACGTTCCGCTTGAATGGGCTTGGTCAAGAAGTCGTGCGCTCCGGCTTGCATGGCCTCGACGGCCAGTTCTATGTCTCCGTTGCCGGTGAAGACGATGACGGGCAGGCCTGGTTGATCCTGAGCCACACGCTCCAATAGAGTCAGGCCGTTGCCGTCGGGGAGTATCACGTCCAGCAGAACAATATCGGCCTGGCCGAGATCGATCTGCGCGTGGGCTGAAGCGACCGTGTCCGCCTCCAGCGTGGCGTAGCCTTGATCGGCCAGCAGTTGGCGAATAAAGGTGCGCGCAGTGAGTTCGTCGTCTACGATGAGAACAGTGGGCATAGGGCATATGGCTGATAGCTGATAGCCGATGGCGGATGGCTGACGCCATATGCCATACGCTATATGCTATCAGCTACTTCGCTACCGGAATAAAAAGATGAAATGCCGTGCCGATGCCTGGCCAGCTTTGGGCGAAGATTGCGCCCTTGTGGGCGGTGACGATCCGTTTGGCGATGGCCAGCCCCAGCCCCGTGCCGTCCGCTTTGGTGGTGATGAAAGGATCGAAGACGTGGAGCAGGATTTCCGTCGGGATGCCTGGGCCGGTGTCGCCGAAGAGAATCTCCACGTAATCGCCGCGCGGCGCTTTGGCGTGATCCGCCGGATGACAATGGATCGAGAGCGTGCCGCCGTTCTGGCCCATCGCGTCCACGGCGTTGACGACCAGGTTGGTGAACACCTGATCCATCTGGTGCGCGTCGGCGACGGCGAGCGGCGTCGCCGGATCGGCCCGGAAGGATAGCTGGATGTTGTATCGCGCCAGGCGGGGAGTCCAGCGCGTGATCACTCTTTCCAACAATTGAACGAGTTGCACCGGCTGGTAATGGAGTTCGGCCGGTTTGGCTACGAGCAAGACGTTTTTCAACAGTTGATCAACGCGCACAACTTCGGCCTGCATTTTGCTCACGGCGTCAGCCAGCGGATCGGACGGGGCGAATTTGGTGGCGAGGAGGCTTAACCCGGCGGAGATTCCGTTGAGCGGGTTGCGCACGTCGTGGGCGAAGATGGCCGAGAGGTCGCCGAGCCAGGCGCGGCGTTCGAGATGATCGCTCTGCGCCTGGAATTGCTTTTGATCGGTGCGGTCGGCGAAGATCACCAATCCGCCGTCGAATTTGTTTTGCTCGTCGGTTAACGGCAGGGCGCGAAGGAATACGGCCACCGAACTGCCGTCGCGCCGCACTAAATCCGTTTCGACTCCGCCCCAACGCAGACCTTGTTTAATGGCGTCCAGCAGAGGCCTGGCCAGCAGTTGCGCCGACACCAGCACATCGTCCAGCGGCGCATGCAGTGTGTCGGCGGCGCGGAAGCCTAGCAAAGTTTCGGCGGCGGGGTTGATTTCGAGCAGGCGGCCATCGCGGTCAACGCGCAGCACGCCTTCACTGGATTCTTCCAACACGAGGCTGAGTTCGCGTCCGGTCGTCGCCAGCCGTTTCTCGGCCAGGGCGGAAATTTCATTCTGTTGTTGGGCCGCCAAATACGCGCCCAACCATTCGGTGGTGATGTTAACCAGGGCGGCCACTTCGGGAGAACGGGACAACTGGGAATTGGCCGGGCGATACCCGGCGACAAACAAGCCCGATGTCGCGGCGAGACCGCCGCCTGCCTGGCGAAGGTGCAGGGTGGTCAGGCCGGCAGAGCGCGCGGCGCGACTGAGGGCCGACGTGGGCCGGTCTCCGGCATGCCAGATCAACGGTGTGTCGGCGAGCACTGCGTCCGCCTGGTTGAGGGCAACCGGGAAATCATCCGGCACGTTAATGGCGTGAACCAGCGCCATGTTGCCGGATTGAGTCGCGGTCGGGCGGTAGAAGGCAACGCAATCGGCGAGCAGAGCGCGATGGCAAAGCTGAAGAACTTCATCCAGCGAGTCCTGTTTGCGATTGGCGAACAGCGCGAGCAAATCGGCGATGGCGACCAAAGACTCCCGCCGCCGCCCGGCGTTTTGTTCCGACATGAGGCGCTCGGCGGAGTCGCGGGCCAGGAGGATCACCACCGGCTCGTCGGCATCCACCGGCGCGGTCACGCGGATATCGGCGAAGGTTACTTTGCCGTTGCGCGCCCGCAGCGGCACGTTTTGCAGGTGGCGGGTCGCGCCAGGCTCAAGTTCACGAATGCTCTCCAGCGCTTCCGCGGCTTCGCGCGGCGAGAATAATTCCGACAGGCCTTTGCTGCCGAGTTCGTCGCGCGTGTAGCCGGTAAGCTCGAGGGCTTTGTGGTTGACGTAAAGGAACAGGCCGGAGCGAGGCGAGGCGATGAACAGCGCGTCGCCGAGCTGCTCCGCCAAGTCGCGGTAGCGTATTTCGCCGTGCCCGCGCCCGATGCTGTTGAAGAAAGTGAGAGGAGATATTCCGCGTTGGACGGTCACAAAAG
>CAYYCF010000044.1:10007-12490 GCA_964470235.1 uncultured Anaerolineales bacterium
TTCTTTGGCGCGCAGGTTGGCGGGAAGGATGCCCAGCATTTGCCGGTATTTCGCCACTGTGCGGCGCGCCACGTGATACCCTTGGGGCTTGAGGAGCTTGGCGACTTTCGTGTCGGAAAGCGGAGCCGACTGCGGTTCTTGTTTGATGATGTTCAGCACGGCATCGCGCACGGCTAACGAGCGGTCGAAGAACATCGAAAGCGGGACGATGCGCCCGTTGGGCAGCGCTACCGCTTTGTTCGCCACCGCGCGCGACACGGTGGATTCGTGCAAGTCCAACTGCCCGGCCAACACGGAGCGCGTCATCGGTTTGAGATGGGCGTCGCCGCGCAGAATAAAATCGGCTTGGCGCGCGGCGATGATTTCGGCAATGCGGCGCATGGTGTGGTTGCGCTGCTGCACGCATTTGACCAGCAGTGAGCCTTCGTCCACGCTTTGATGCCAGTTCGCCACCCCTGGTTCATCGGCGGCGGCTTGCTTCAAGCTGGCGCGTATCTCAGGGTCCACCCGCAGTGTCCCGGTAAGACCGGTGAATACTTCCACCATCAGCGGGCCGCCAGGGCGCGGATTGCAGGTAATGATCATGTCGGGTTGATAATACACATCGTGTCCCAGCGCCGCCGTTCCTCTGCCGTTGTCCTGCCACGCTCGCCCAGGGTAAGGCGTGAGATTGCGATGGATGAATCGCAACGCGTTCTTCACGTCCGCCAGCGGCGCGCGCAGGCTGCGGGCGATGACGGAGTAGTTACGTTTGACGAGCGGCTCCCAACAGGATGTTAGGATCGGCGCGGCTAAGGGATGGACGGGGCCGGACTCGGATAACACTTCCAGTTGAATGATCAAGCTTTCGCGCACGTTGCGCGTGGCCGCGCCCACGGGGTCGGCGCGTTGGATCAAGCACAGCACGCGCTCCACTAATTCCAGCGGCACGTTGAGGGCCAGCGCGATTTCTGCGGGGTATTCGGTGAAGGAACCGTACTCGTCGAGTCTGGATAGGATGTTGGCGGCCACTTGTTGTTCGAGCCGGTTGGCGGCGCAAGCCACTTGGCGCAGAAGATGCTCGGCCAGCGATTCGGTTTGGGGAATCGAGTCCAACGGCGAATCGCCTTGATCGTCGCTGCGTTCGCGCGAGGCGGAGGGCAGGCGGGGCGAGAGAAAGACGATGGGCAAGTCGTCGGCCTGGGCGGATCGCTTTTGCAGGCAGGCCTGGCAAGGCAGGGCGCGCACGCGGCGTCCACATTCAGCGCAGCGGATTTCGTCCACCATTTGCAGGGCGGGGTTGGTTTCCAGCGCGCGGGCGATCTCGTCGGCCAGATCGGCCGTGTTCAATTCCAGCAGGCGCATCGTCTGTGTGAGATGCGCCGAAGGCTGACCGCGAAGTTCGGGAGAATGGGTAAGGAACATGGGGATACCTACCATAGTGTAGATGAAGGTCGAATAAAGGTCAAATGAGTAGATGCAAGATGCGTGCCAATGCGACGATGGACGAAAGGCGGCGGACGACGAACTTCCGTCAATCGTCTTTCGTCTTTCGTCAATGGTACAATCCCTCTGATGCAAGCTGAATTGATTATTGTCGGCGGCGGGCTGGCCGGGAGCGAAGCGGCGTGGCAGGCAGCGGCGCGCGGGATCAAGGTGCGGCTGTTTGAGATGCGCCCACGACGGATGACTCCGGCGCACCTCACGGACAAATTCGCCGAGTTGATCTGCTCCAATTCGCTGGGATCGAATCTGCCCGACCGCGCCGCCGGGTTGCTCAAGGCGGAACTCCGGCGGATGGGGTCGTTGATCATTCAGTGCGCCGACGAGACGGCCGTTCCGGCGGGCGGCGCGTTGGCGGTGGATCGCGAGAAATTCTCCGAGGCAGTCACGCAGAGAATCGAATCACACCCCGACATTGAAGTGGCGCGCGAGGAAGTGACGCACTTGCCCGACGGGCCGTGTATTGTGGCCAGCGGGCCGCTGACCTCGGAGAGTTTGAGCGGCGATATTCGCCGGACGCTGGGCGGCGAGCATTTGTATTTTTACGACGCGCTCGCGCCGATAGTGCGCGCCGAGTCGATTGACATGAGCATCGCCTTTCGCGCCTCGCGTTATGGCGACGACCCTTCGACACGCTTCGCGTCAGGACAGGCTGGGGATGGCGGCGATTACATCAACTGCCCGTTCACCGAGGAGGAATACGCGGCGTTTGTCCGTGAGTTGATCCACGCCGAACGAATTCAACTGCGCGAATTTGAAGAGACGATCAAAACCGGCGTGAGAGCCGGGCCGGATAAATTCTTCGAGGGTTGTTTGCCGGCCGAGATCATCGCGGCGCGGGGCGCGCAGTCGTTGGCCTACGGGCCGATGCGCCCGGTGGGGCTGGCCGATCCGCGCACGGGCCGGAGGGCCTACGCCGTTTTGCAATTGCGGCAAGACAACTTGGCCGGTTCGCTGTACAACATCGTGGGCTTTCAAACTAACTTGACTTGGCCGGAGCA
>CAYYCF010000045.1:0-12392 GCA_964470235.1 uncultured Anaerolineales bacterium
CGGTGGTGAGGATCATCGCCGCGATGCTGGCCGCGTTCTCCAGCGCGCCGCGGACCACTTTGACCGGGTCAATGATCCCGGCCTTGATCATGTCCACGTATTCGGCAGTGATCACGTTGTAGCCAATGTTCTTGTTCTTCTCTTCCTTGGCTTTGCGGCGCACGCCGTCAATGATCACCGAACCGTCCGCGCCGGCGTTGGCGGCCAGTCTGCGAAGCGGGGCTTCGAGCGCGCGGCGCACGATCATGACACCGGCCTGTTCGTCGTCGTCGTCCAGCTTCAGTTTTTCGAGCGTGCTGATGGCATTGATGAGCGCGACTTCACCGCCCGGCACAATGCCTTCTTCCACGGCGGCGCGCGCCGCCGACAGCGCGTCTTCGACGCGGTGCTTCTTTTCCTTCAGTTCCACCTCAGTGGCCGCGCCCACGCGGACGATGGCCACACCGCCGCTGAGTTTGGCGAGGCGTTCCTGCAGTTTTTCTTTGTCGTAATCGGACGTGCTCTTGTCGATTTCGACTTTGATCTCTTCGATGCGGCCCTTGATGGATTTCTGGCTGCCGGCGCCGTCCACGATGGTCGTGTCGTCTTTGGTGGCGACCACTTTCTTGGCGCGGCCCAGGTCGGCGACGGTCGTGCTTTCCAGCTTCTTGCCGAGTTCGTCGGTGATGACCGTGCCGCCGGTGAGCACGGCGATGTCCTGCAGCATCGCTTTGCGGCGGTCGCCAAAGCCTGGGGCTTTAATGGCCAGCACGTTGAGCATGCCGCGCAGTTTATTGAGCACCAAGGTGGCCAGCGCTTCGCCGTCTATGTCTTCGGCGATGATGACCAGATCACGCTTGCCAACCTGGACGAGTTTCTCCAGCACCGGCACGATGTCGGCGGCGGCGGAGATTTTCTTGTCGTGAATCAGGATGTACGGCTCGGCGATGACGGCTTCCATCGATTCGGGCGCGGTGATGAAATAC
Source organism: uncultured Anaerolineales bacterium (assembly GCA_964470235.1). Taxonomy (GTDB): domain Bacteria; phylum Chloroflexota; class Anaerolineae; order Anaerolineales; family VGOW01; genus VGOW01. Next base: position 966 of record CAYYCF010000045.1, read on the forward strand.
GCCGAGATGTAGCCGCGATCAAATTGCATGCCGTCCACGTATTCGGTTTCGAATTGCAGACTCTTGGATTCTTCGACCGTGATCACGCCATCCTTGCCGACTTTGTCCATCACTTCGGCGATCAGGTTGCCGATCTCGGGATCGGCGGCGGAGTTGGTGGCAACGTGGCCGATTTCCTCTTTCGTTTCGATCTTCTGCGATTGCTTGCGAATGTTCTCGACGACCGATTCGGTGGCCTTCTCGATGCCGTGCTTGATCAGCATCGGGTTGGACCCGGCGGCAACCATCTTCAGGCCTTCGTTGACGATGGCCTGGGCCAGCACGGTGGAGGTCGTCGTGCCGTCTCCGGCGATGTCGTTGGTCTTGGTGGCGGCCTGGGCGAGCAGTTGCGCGCCCATGTTTTCGTAAGGGTCTTCGAGGGAGATTTCCTTGGCGACCGTCACGCCGTCGTGGGTGACGGTGGGCGCGCCGAATTTCTTGTCGAGCGCCACGTTGCGGCCTTTGGGTCCGAGGGTAGTGGCGACGGCGTTCGCCAGGGTGTCAATGCCGGTCTTCAGCTTACGGCGAGCTTCGTCTTGAAACACAAGTTGTTTTGCCATGAGGTACTTTCCTTTCTAAAGTTGGGGCGAAACTTTCGCCCGCAGATTAGTCAATTATCAGTTAAGCAAGCGCGAATGCTTCGCGCTTACTTCCTCTTTGTTTTGGCCGTTTCGGATTCGACGATGGCCAGAACATCGGTCTCTTTGAGGATGAGCAGTTTCTTGCCGTCGAGCTTGATCTCGGTGCCGGCGTATTTGGCGAACAGCACGGTATCGCCTGTCTGCACGTCCATCGTGATGCGGCGGCCCTGATCGTCGCGGGCGCCTGGGCCGGTGGCGAGCACCGAACCTTTCTGCGGCTTTTCTTTGGCGGTCTCGGGCAGAACGATGCCGCTGGCAGTGATTTCTTCCTGCTCTAGCGGCTCGATGACCAGGCGGTCACCCAGAGGTTTGAGATTGAGGGACATTGATATTTGCCTCCTTGCAAATAGAAATGAGATTTGGAATTGAACGGGTGTATACACACAGACAAGTTAGCACTCGCAAGCGGAGAGTGCTAACTTGATAGCCGCATCATACAACAGCGGTTTTTTGCTGTCAAGAGGGTTTGCAAATTCCAACGAGGTTCTAACAGAGAGGGAGTGGGGGAGAGGGAAGTATGGGAGTGTGGGCGTATGGGAGAGCGGCTACGGGGTGGCCGTTGGCGCCGGAGTTCCGGCGGCGACGGTATCGGCGATAGCGCAGATGTTTTCGTTTTCTTGAATAATCCCGCCCACAATCGGATCATCGGGAGCGAAAGCCAGTATCTGTTGAAACAGCGGCCGGGCGCGGTCGCAATGTGGATGCTCGGGCGTGGAGAGGGCGGCCAGCACGGAGCTGTAAGTGTAGTAAGTCTCCAGCGTTGACTTGCTCAATTCGAGTCCCTGAATTTTCCGGTTAGGGTTGCTGTCGTCGGCCTCAATGGCGTCGGTGTTGGTGGTGCAGCCGTCCACGGCGCAACCCAGCTCGATGATCGCGCTTTCGAAGTTCAACGCTTTGAAATACACCAACCCCAGCCGTCCGTGAATGGTGGCATTGGTCGCGTCAATTTCGAGCGCGGCTTCCAGGTACTGCGCGGCGCGGCCATACTCGCCCGTTTGAAAATACGTGCGGCTGATCGAAAGGTACGGATCAATGTCGTTCGGGTTGATCGCCTGCGCTCGCTGAAAGTATTGAATGGCCGTGTCATATTCCTGCAATTGCCGGAAGTTGACGCCCAACTGGCTGTACAGAAATGCAAGATTGGGGTTGATCTTCACCGCCGACTGGTAGGCTTGAATGGCCTCGCGATAATTGCCGGTGCTTTCAAGATAATATCCGTACGTGCGGTAGGCATCCATGCTGTTCGGGTTGAGCGAGAGCGCCAGCTTGGCTTCGTCACCGGCTTGCGCCCAGTGTTGTTGATCGGTGAGCACTTCGGAGTAATAAGCGTGGGCCAAGGCGTTGTTCGGGTCGAGTTGAATGGCGCGCACGGCGGCGTCGCTGGCGTTTTCGTACTGGGCGGCCCAGTCCAGGGCCAGCGCCGACACCGCATGCGCCATGCTGTTATTGGGGTCGATCAGCAGGGCGCTCCCGGCCGACTTCACGCCCTCCTCCGGCTGGTCGGCGTACACTTGAACGCGGGCCAACTGAATCCAATAATCCACATTCGTTGGCTCCAATTCAGTGGCCTTTTGATAAGCGCTGATGGCTTCGTTCAAGCGGCCGGCGGAGAATTGCGCTTGCGCCTCTTCGCTGAACGAAGCCGGACTGCGGGTCGCCGTGGGGGTTGGCAAGAACGGCTTCTCGATTTTGCCTGCCAGATCAAGATTCAGCACGTACAGCCCGGCGGCGATGACCACGATGTAAAGCGCTACTCGCGTCATGTTGTTGCGCCGTGTGCGGCGCAGGTTAAAATTTCCGCGATTCAATCGCATCGGTGGCTGTTGACTCCGTGCCTGCGTCACTATATCACAATGAAAAAATCACGGTCAAGAATGAGTTCTTAAGTTCCCTTCATGTTTTGTGAGCCGGGCGTGTTGGACATCCGTTGCCCACCTGGCTATAATGCCCGCCACAGAGAAAACGTGACGGCCAATGGACGGCCCCACGTTTTGCTTTGTGACTCCCCTGCACCAGTTACGCGGAGCGCATCTTGTCCACCGACCCGACCGAGGATACCGTCCCTGTTTCGCCCGTCACATCAGAGCAACCGTCCGCGCCGCGGCGCATTTTTTTTCGCACCGCGCCGGGCGCGTTCTTCCTTTTGGCGATCCTGCTGGGGAGCGTCATCGGGTTTGCCGTGGTGAGCGGTTACCGCGCCGGTTTGGACGAGCGGAATCGCGCCGCCGCCACCGCGCAGTTTGCCGAACTCAAAACGCAATACGAACTGGGCATAGAGGATTTGGCCGCCGGCCGCAGAGAACTGGCGGCGCATCGCTTCGAATACATTTTGTCGGTGGACCCGGCCTTCCCTGGCGCGGCGGCCCGCCTGGCCGAGTCACAGGGTTCGGGAGTCACGCCGTCTCCGGTGTTCACGCTTGCGCCCACTGCCACCCTGAGTCCGCAAACCGCAGAGCAGTTGTTTGCCGGAGCGCAGTCCGCTTTTACCGCGCACGATTGGGACGCCGCCATTCAAAGAGCGTCGGCTCTGCGTTTGGCTATGCCGGATTACGAACGCGGGCAAGTGAACAACATCTTGTTCACCTCTCTGCGTAATCGGGGCATCGCCTCCATCAATGCCGGTGTGTTGGAGCTGGGCTTGGCCGATCTCGATCAAGCCGAGAAGCTTGGGACTTTGGACAGCGAGGCACAGCAGTATCAGCAGTGGGCGACGATTTACATCAACGGCGCGTCGTATTGGGGCCTCAACTGGCCCAAGACGGTTGAAACTTTTTCGCTCCTCTACACGCTGGCGCCGAATTTCCGCGACACGACGGCTCGCCTGCGCGATGCGCACATCGGGTATGCTAACCAGTTGAACGCAGGCGGCGACCCGTGCGGCGCGGAAACGGAATACGCGGCGGCGCTGGCGATCACGTTTGATCAAATAACAGAAGACAAACGCCTGGCGGCGGAAACCACCTGCCTCGTCGGGACGCCGACACCGGAGGGGACGCCAACTCCCGATGAAACATTGACGCCGGCCGGCACGCCGACACCCTAAGAGAATGATGAAAAGAAATCAGCAATCTGAAATCCGCAATCCAAAATCCTTCTATCTCCTCAGCCTCGGCTGTTCAAAAAACACGGTGGACTCCGAAAGCATGGCGCATCTGTTGGGCGGCGCGGGCTACCATGCCGTGACCGATCCCTCAAAAGCGGGCGTGCTGATTGTAAATACCTGCGGCTTCATTGGCCAGGCCAAAGAAGAGTCGGTTAATGCACTGCGCGAACTGGCCGCGGCGAAGAAAAAGGGGCAGATGCTCATCGCCGCCGGCTGTCTTTCGCAACGCTACGGCATCGAATTGAGTAAACAAGTTCCTGGGCTGGACGGCCTCATCGGCACGCGGCGGTGGATGGACATCGTCGATCTGGTCGGGCGATTGCGCGCCGGGCCGCACCCCGAACCGATCTATCACCTGCCCGAACCTCACCCCCCACCCCCATCCCCTCCCCCCTCTCCTGTCGAAACGACAGGAGAGGGGGGAGGGGTGGCGCGGAGCGCCGGGGAGGGGGGTGAGGTCGGCGTTATGCGCTCCGCAATTCAAGGCGCGAGCGCGTACCTCAAAATCGCCGACGGCTGCCGCCGCCCGTGCGCCTTCTGCGCCATTCCGTTGATCAAAGGCACAGCCGTCAGCCGCCCCATCGAAAGCATCGTCGCCGAAGCGCGCCAACTCGAAACGATGGGTGTCAAGGAAATTATCTTGATCGCGCAAGACACGACGGACTACGGGCACGATTTGGGAATGAAAGAAGGCCTTTCCGATCTGTTGGATCGGCTGACTGCCGCTGCGCCGCGCATTGACTGGATTCGAATCATGTACGCCTTCCCAGGCTGCGTCACCGACCGGCAAATCGAAACGATGGCGAAGCATCCGCAGGTTTTACATTATCTCGACATGCCGCTTCAGCACGGCCACCCGATGACACTGCGCCGGATGCGCCGCCCGTCGAATATCGAATGGGCGCACGAAACCATCGGCAAAATGCGCGCCGCCATGCCCGACTTGGCGATCCGCTCCACCTTCATCGCCGGATACCCTGGCGAAACGGAAGAAGAATTCCAAGCCTTGTTGAACTTCACCGCCGAACTGCAGTTTGATCGTCTGGGCGCGTTCACCTTCTCTTTCGAGCCGGGAACGACCAGCGAGCCGCTCGGTGATCCGGTTTTGCCGGAAGTGAAAGAGGAACGGCGAAACCGGCTGATGGAGCAACAGCAGGCGATCTCGTTAAGTAAGAATCAAATGCAGATCGGGAAAACGCTGAACGTGTTGGTCGAGGGCAAAGGGGACGGGCTGAGTTTGGGGCGGTCGTATCGCGATGCGCCGGAGATTGACGGGATGGTGATCGTCGAAGGCGATCTGCCGGTGGGCGAGATCGTGCCGGTGCGAATTACGGGAGCGATGGCCTACGATTTGACGGGGGAACTTGAATCGCTGAGTCGCTGACGCGGAGCGGCTGATGACGCTGAGTTGTTTCGTCAGACCTCATCCTTCTTCTCTTCTTCACTCGGCGGTGATTCGGTATACGTCCCGTCAATCACCGTCGTCTCCAACTTTTCTTCGTCTGTCTCGGCGGGCTGTTTGCCTTCGCCCTTCACCTTCCATTCCGGGCTGTGGCCGGTGAGCGTTTGCATGTGGTCGGCTACCGCATCGGCCGGGCAAAGTTCGACGAAGAGCCGCATACCTAATAGAAGCACAGCCAGGTCGTCGAGTTGGCCCAAGATCGGGATCACATCGGGAACAGCGTCTATCGGCATAAAGAGATAGGCCAGTGACCCGAGCGGCAACGCTTTAAGCCACAGCGGCACGCGCCGGTCGGTCATCAGCAACCAAACCAACCTGGCTTGCAAAATAAAATTGCGGAAGAAGTTCAAGTTCTCGTCGTAAATGACGGGGCGTTTGTCGTCGGGCATAAGTCACCTCACGGGATCATTATACGATAAAAAATCAGCTGTAATCCCCACAGCGCCAGCATCCCCGCCACAATCGTGATCAACGCATTGCGCGTGCGCCAGGCGACGAGCGCGGCGATGAGTCCGGCCACCCAGCGCACGTTGTGCCAGGAGGCATCCAACGGCGCGCCACCGGGCCTGAGCAGTTCGGGCAAGATAATCGCCGAGAGCACGGCCGGCGGCACGTACCGCAGCGCCCGCCGGAACAGCGGCGGCATTTCGAATTTCCCCGATGTCATGATGAATGATAGCCTCGTCAGGAACGTCACGAGGCCCATGCCCACTACTGTTATCCAAAGTTCGAAAGGTGTCATGTTTGGCGGAACTTAATCACGAATACCGCGAATGGACGAATATCACGAACGCTGATTTGTATGCGTGCTATTCGCCAATTCGTGTCATTCGTGATTGGCGGTTTGTTGAACCGCAACAGGTTTGAATTGCTCAAGTATCAGCCCGGCCAAGATTCCCGCCAGCGCGGCCAGCATCAACCCGAGCTTGTACGGCAGGCTGTAGGCAACCACTGCGACTACTGCCGCCACAACCGCCGCCCCTGCCGAAGGCCGATCGCGCAGAGCCGTCACTACCAGGGCAATGAACATCAAGGGCAAAGCAAAATCCAGGCTCCAACTCTCCGGCACGCGCGCGCCAAAGAATATTCCCACGGCGGTAGCGATTTGCCAGTTGACCCACAACGCCAGGCCGGCGCCTAAGAAGTAGTAATGATCATTGGCCCCCACCCCTCCCCTGTCGGTTGGGGCGTTCAATTGAACGTCCTTACTTACGACGGGGGAGGGGCTGGGGGTGGGGGCAGAGGTTCGATAGTAAGCAATCGTCACTGCATACGCTTCGTCCGTGAGCAAGTAGCTCAGCAACACTTTCCAACGCGCTGGAAGGTGTTCGACGTGCGGCGCGATGGAGGCCGAATAGAGGGCATGCCGCAGATTGACGACGAAGGTGGTGAGCACGATGACGATAAACGGCGCGGCGGTGGCAAACAAATTGGTGGCGATAAACTGCGACGATCCGGCGAATACTATCGACGACATGGCTTGCGCCAGCTCCGGCGGCAGGCCGGCGCTGCGCGCCAGCACGCCGTAAATCATGCCAAACGGCGCCGCGCCCAAAATCATGGGAATTTGGGCGCGAGTTCCGGCGAAAAAGAGTGAGCGAGGCGTTTTGTGTGTTTCAACATTCATAGCCTGAGTGTACACAGACGTTGACGTTTGAGCAACCATAGGCCCCTCCCCGCGAAACATTGCCGATCGGTTTTTTGAGCCTATGCTATACTCAAAATATGGCGTCCATTCTTGTGGTGGAAGACGATGAAGCCATCGCCCAGATGATCAAGCTCATTCTCGGGAAACATGGTCATGCATTACGCCACGCCATCAACGGCGAAGAAGCCCTGCAACTCATTCAGACATGGCCGCCGGACCTGATCATCTCCGATGTGATGATGCCAGGGCTGGACGGCTTTGGGTTGGCGGCGCGATTGCAGGAAGATCGGTCGACTCGTCACCTCCCCATTATTTTTGTCACGGCATTATCGCAAGTTGAGCATCTGAGTCACGGCTTGAATCTCGGCGCGGTGGATTATTTGACCAAGCCGTTTAGAGGGTTGGAACTGGAAGCGCGGGTGAACACCGCCCTGCGTCTCAAGTTTTTGCAGGATGATCTGCGCCAGGCCAACACGCAATTGACGGAGTTGACGTTGGTAGACAGCTTGACCGGCCTGAAGAATCACCGCTTCGTCACCGAATATCTGGAACAGACCCTTCTTCAAGCGGCGCGTTACAACGAAGCGGTGTCGGCGATGATGATCGATCTTGATTTTTTCAAGCGCGTCAACGACTCCTACGGGCATCCGGTTGGCAACGAGGTGCTAAAAGAGTTGGCAGGTATTCTTCGCAACAAAGCCCGTCAGGCCGATTCGGTCTGTCGTTTTGGCGGCGAGGAGTTTTTGATCATTTGCCCCAGCACGCCGCGTGTTTCGGCCAACACGTTGGCCGAACGTATCCGCGCCGCCGTGGCCGAGTATGCGTTTTCCGCATTGCCCGTCTCGTATTCGCTCACGATCAGCATCGGCGTCGCCACTTACGATCCGAAACGAGATCGGGATGGGAACGCCTTTCTCTCCCGCGTCGACTCGGCGCTGTATTTGGCCAAGAACGAAGGCCGTAACGCCGTGCGCGAGGCGCCCTGAACAACCAGGCCGGCGCCGGTCGGTGACCGCGGCGATCGCGGTTGCATTGTGTTCTCTATGTCTCCTGTCGAATTGAATCGCATTCTCAAAGCCGGTATCGATGCGGTCAAGCGCGGCCAGAAGCCAAAGGGCCGCGAGTTACTGCTTAAAGTGGTCGCGGCCGACGAACGCAATGAAAACGGTTGGTTCTGGCTCAGCCTGGCGGTGGACGATCCCCACGACAAAATCACCGCGCTTGAAAACGTATTGACGATCAACCCGGCCAACATGACGGCGCAGGCCAACCTCAAGTGGCTGAAGAAGAGCGCCGCGGGCGAGACGACGGATGGCCGACTGCCCGCGAACAAGATCGCGCCGGTGCGGGATCAAAAGTCGGCCACCCCGTTCGCGCCGCTGTCGCCCGTCGAAAACATCAGCGCCATTGACGATCCTTATCAGTGCGTTTACTGCGGCGCGCTCACCAAGAAAGAGGATCGCCGCTGCCAGGAGTGCAAACGCAATTTGATGACCAAGCGCGTGAGATCGAAGAGCCTGTCCTACGCGCTGCGCACCGCCATCTTCGCGGTGGGCATTCAACTTGGCGTGGCCGTCATCGAAGGAGTGGTGGACGGCTCGATTGCTTCCGAAGGCCGCAACGGAGTCATCCGGTACATTTTTGGCGCGCTGAAGCTCTTTCAATTTTTCGGCGATTATCTGAGCTGGCCTACGCAATGGGTTCCTATTCTGCTGACGGCGGCCTCTGTCCGGGTCTTGATTTTTATGCTGGTGATAGCGGGGTTGGCGGCGCGTATGAGTTTGGCCTATTACGGATCTATTGCCGTCATGGCGGCTGATATCGCCTGGTCGCTGTTCCGTTGGATACGCAATTTCCTTGGGCCGTTTGCCGCCGTGTCGTATATTATTGCCGACATTGCTGCGCTGGCGTTGATCTTTGCCGCCGATCGCGATTTTGAAGTGAACGAAGAGCGAGTCGTGTGCATGTCCGATCGGCGGATCAAAGGCGGCGTGGAACTCAATCGCCGCGGCCACAATTACAGCCGCCAAGGCAAATGGGCCCTGGCCGTCGCCCACTGGCGGGCGGCCATCGCCGCGCTGCCCAACCGCTCTGAATTCTACAAAGACCTGGCCATCGGTTATGCGCAGATCAAATACTACGACCGCGCGCTCGGCGCATTGCAAGAGGCGGGGCGGCTGTCTCCCATTGACGCCGACGTGCCGAAGATCAAAGAAATCGTCGAAGGAAAAAAGGCCGCCGACCCGCGTCCGCGCGGGTGATCGTCAAAAGACCTCGAAGGTCTTCAAGACCTTCGAGGTCTAATAGGGGCACCATGCAACTCGTTGACCTTCTCTGGCAGACACTTGTCAATCCAAACATCGCCTACGTATTGCTTGTAGCCGGGTTGTGGGCGCTGGCGCTGGCGTTTATCACGCCTGGCACCGGCGCGCCGGAAGCCAGCGCCGTTGTTCTGCTGGGGCTGGCCGTGATCAGCCTGACACGACTGCCGGTTAATGCGGTGGGCTTGGCATTGATTGTGCTTTCAGTCGCGCTGTTTGTTTTGGAACTGAAGTGGCCGAGTCACGGGGCCTTCATCGGCGCAGGGGTATTGATGCTGGCCGGCGGGTCGCTGTTTTTGTTTCGCCGCGATGAAACTTCGACCCGCGTTTCACTGCTCCTCATCGCGCTCACGGTGTTAAGCACGGCGGCTTTCTTCTCTTTCGCCGTCGGCAAGGCATTGGCCGAGCGCAAACGCCCGCTCGCGCAAAACCCGGACGCAGTGATCGGGGAGACCGGCGAGGCAAAAACGGAAGTTTCCGCCGAGGGCACCGTGCAAGTCGGGAACGAGTTGTGGTCGGCGCAAGCGGACGAGCCAATACCGGCCGGCGCGCGGGTGCAAGTGATTCGGCGCACAGGCTTGCGGCTCAAAGTTGTTCGCATCGGATCGACCGGTCAAAGTTGATCCAATTATTGAACCACAGATTACACGGATTACACCGATTGAAGAACGTAATCTGTGAAATCCGTGTAATCTGTGGTTTGGTCTTTCAAGGAGGCTGACATGTTTTATTCACCACCCGCCCAAGGGGAAGTCATCGGTTCGCTGTTTGTGTTTCTATGTCTTGGCGCAATCGTGTTGGGCGTGATTGCGGCCATTGCCGGCAATGCGATCCGCATTGTGCCGGAATACCAACGGCTGGTCGTCTTCCGTTTGGGGCGCGCCATTGGCACTAAAGGGCCGGGCATTGTCCTGCTCATTCCGTTCGTCGACACGGCGGTCAAGGTGGATTTGCGAGAGCAGGTGCGCGAAGTGCCGCACCAGACGTCTATCACCAAAGACAACGCGCCGATCTCGATTGACTTCCTGTGGTATTACAAAGTCGTCGATCCGGCGGGGACGGTGATTCAAGTGGGCAACTTCGAGGCGGCGGCGCAGGGCATTGCCACCACCACGTTGCGTTCGGTCATCGGCGGCATTCTGCTCGACGACGTGCTCTCGCAACGCGAACACATCAACCAGACTCTGCGCGTGAAGCTGGACGAGATCACCGAGCGCTGGGGCGTGAAAGTGACCAACGTGGAAATCCGCGAGATTCAGCCGCCGCGCGACGTGCAGGATGCCATGAACCGCCAACTCTCGGCAGAGCGCACGCGGCGGGCATTGGTTACCGAGTCCACCGGCGATAAGGAAGCCGCCATCAACCGCGCCGAGGGCACCAAGCAGGCCGCCATTCTCCAGGCCGAGGGCGAACGGCAGTCCAACATTCTGCGCGCCGAAGGCGACAAGCAGGCGCAGTTGCTGCGCGCCGAGGGCTTTTCGTCGGCGCTCAACCAGATTTTCACGGTGGCGCAAAATGTGGACGCGAAGACTATGTCCCTGCAGTATTTGGAAACACTCAAAGCGATTGGCGCGAGTCCTTCGACCAAATATATCTTCCCGATGGAATTCACGTCTCTGCTCTCCGGGTTTGTCGGCAAGAAAGAATGATGACGACGATAGACGAAAGACGACAGACGCCGGTGGTCGGCAGTCTGTCGTCCGTCGTCATCTTGCCCGCCAGTATCCGCGATCTGTTTGACGTTCACGCGCTGGAGCGCGCTTGCTTCGGGCCGGATGCGTGGGATTACTTCGAGCTGACGAGTATCTTGCTGTTTGGCCGGGCGGTGCGGCTGAAAGCGGTGGCCGACGGCAAGCTGGTGGGGTTTGTGGCGGGCGACCCGCGCCGCCGCGAAGGGTACGGGTGGATCGCCACTATCGGCGTGCACCCCGACTATCAGCGCCGCGGCATCGGCGAGGCCTTGCTGTCGTCGTGCGAAACGGCGTTGTCCGCGCCACAGGTCAAACTGACGGTGCGGGCTTCGAACACGTCTGCCATCGCCCTTTATGAAAAATCCGGTTACAGCCGCGTGGAGGTGTGGCGCCGGTATTATGTGGGCGGGGAAGACGGGGTTGTGATGGAGAAGAAGAGGTAAATCCCAAATCCCAAATCCCAAACTCCAAACTCCAAACTCCAAATCCCAAATCCCAAATTTCAAATCTCAAATCTCAAAT
>CAYYCF010000046.1:0-1531 GCA_964470235.1 uncultured Anaerolineales bacterium
TTGAAAACTTGACTCAGCTACATCAACTTTGCAGACTTAAGGAAACTAATCCGCCAACACCCGTTTTCCTGAACCCCGCCGTTGTTCTGCCAACGCGCTTTCACGCTCGCGCGCGGAAAAATGTTCGGGATCAGAATAGAGTCAAATAGCGGATTAGACGCGCAAAAAACAATTGCTGAATCCTCTCCAGATAAAAAATAAAGTCTACCGTTCATCTGCGTCCCAATACCAACGTCCATGCTAAGAATCCGCGCCGCCGCCTCCATTCTCACCCGTCAAACTTTCACCGCCGACGATTGCCCTCCCGCCCTCCTCGCCAGCCTCGAGCGCCTCTTCGGCGAACCGCTCGCGCCCGACGCCGCCGTCGCCCGCATCCTGGCCGACGTGCGCGCCCGCGGCGACGCCGCCCTCCTCGACTGGACACAACGGATTGACGGCATTCAACTAAAAAATATATCCGTTGAATCCGTTCAATCCGTTGACGAAAATCTCCTGGCCGATCTTCAATTCGCCGCCGCTCGCATCGAATCCTTTCACAAACAACAGCCCGTCGCCTCCTGGCAAACTGCCGATGGCGCCCTCGGCCAGCGCGTCACCCCGCTCAACCGTGTCGGCATCTACGTGCCGGGTGGTTCTGCGCCGCTGCCCTCCTCGCTCCTCATGTGCGCCATCCCGGCCCGCGTCGCAGGCGTGAAAGAGATCGTCGTCTGCACGCCGCCAGGCAAACCCGGCGGCGATGTGCCGCCCGTCATCCTCGCCGCCGCGCAGATCGCCGGCGTGGATAAAGTGTTCCGTGTCGGCGGCGCGCAGGCAATCGCGGCCATGGCGTTCGGCACAGAGTCGATTCCCCGTGTGGATAAAATCGTTGGCCCCGGCAGCCTGTTCGTCACCCTCGCCAAACGGCAAGTGTTCGGCTTCGTCGGCCTCGACGGACTCGCCGGCCCCACCGAAACCGTCGTCGTCGCCGACGACTCGGCCAACCCGGCGTGGGTCGCCGCCGATCTCCTCGCGCAGGCCGAACACGATCCGCTCGCCGCCGCGATTCTGCTCACCCCCTCGCGCAAATTGGCCGAAGCCGTGCAAGCCGAAGCCGCCCGCCAGATCGAGTCCCTCTCCCGCGCCGACATCGTCGCGCAATCGCTGGCGGATCGCGGCGGCATCGCCCTCACGCCCGACCTCGCCACTGCTGTTCGACTCGCCAACGAATTCGCCCCCGAGCATCTCTGCCTCTCGGTCGAACACCCGGAATATTGGCTGGATCAGATTGACAGCGCCGGCGGCCTCTTCGTGGGCGAACGGTCGTTTGAGGTGTTGGGCGACTACGTGGCCGGGCCGAGCCACGTCATGCCGACCGGCGGCACGGCGCGATTCGCCTCGCCGCTCAACGTGTGGGACTTCGTTCGGATTACCAACGTTATCGCATTGGACGCCGACACTGCGGCGCGGCTGAGTCCTGCCGCCGCCCGCCTCGCGCAGGCCGAATCGCTCACTGCCCACGCGGCTGCTGCAATACTGCGTCAATCTCACCACA
>CAYYCF010000046.1:1631-12354 GCA_964470235.1 uncultured Anaerolineales bacterium
GCCGAATCGCTCACTGCCCACGCGGCTGCTGCAATACTGCGTCAATCTCACCACACTGGTGATTACCCACAAGTGAGTAGCAAGGGCGTCTCGCCCGGCTACACCGAGATGTGGATAATCACCAACACCACAGAGACACGGAGACCGTAGAGAGAAAATAACAAACGCTGTGTCTCTGTGGTGAAAATCAATGAACATAGAATCTCTGATCCGCCCTGATATTTTCACGATGGAAGCCTACACGCCCATCGTGCCGTTTGAAACGCTGTCGGCGCGGCTGGGCCGCGCCCCGCGCGAGATCATCAAACTCGACGCCAACGAGAATCCCTACGGCCCCTCGCCGAGAGCCCGCGAGGCCCTGGCCGGGCTTGAGTTCGCGCACATCTACCCCGACTCCGAAAGCGCCGCACTCCGAGCCGCGCTCTCCGGCCGCCTCGCCGTGCCTGCCGAAAACATTCTGGCCGGAGCCGGCGCGGACGAATTGATCGATCTTGTCCTGCGCCTCTTTATCCGCCCCGGCGACGGCGTGATTGACTGCCCGCCGACGTTTGGCATGTATTCATTCGACGCCGCCGTGAACGCCGGAGCACTGATCAAAATCCCGCGCCGCGCTGATTTTTCGGTAGATGTTGATGCGGTTGTAGAGACACTGCACGCCAGTCCCCGTAGCGAAGCGGAATGGGATGCAACGTCTCTACCACCGAAATTAATGTTCATCGCCTCCCCCAACAACCCGGACGGCGGCCTGATCTCCGACGACGATCTGCGCCGATTGCTTGCCCTGCCGCTGGTCGTCGTTCTGGATGAAGCCTATATCGAGTTCGCCGGAGTCGAAAGCCGCGCGGGATGGGCGCTGCAGCGCGATAACTTGATCGTCCTCCGCACGTTCAGCAAGCGTGCGGGGCTGGCCGGTTTGCGCGTGGGCTACGGCGTGTTTCCCACTGCGCTCATGCCGCACCTCTGGAAAATAAAACAGCCGTACAACGTCTCCGTTGCCGCCAGCGCCGCCGCCATCGCTTCGCTCGAAGATTCAGAATACATGGCGGATTCGGTGTCCAGGCTCGTCGCCGAGCGCAACCGCATGGCCGAGGCTCTGAGCCAATTCCCTTTTATCAAGGTTTATCCATCTCATGCCAATTTTGTTCTCTGCCGCGTCGTTGGCCGTGACGCCCGCGCGCTCAAACTGGCATTGGAACGCGAAGGCATCCTCGTCCGCTACTTCGACAAGCCAGGCCTCGCCGATTGCATCCGCGTCTCGGTCGGCAAGCCCGAACACACGGACGCGCTCATCGGCGCGTTGAAAAAACTTGACCGTGAAAAGGATTCTTGAAAACAATGCCCACAGCCATTCTCTCCGTACACGACAAAGCCGGCCTCGTTGACTTCGCCCGCGGCCTGCGCGCCCTCGGCTGGACACTCATCGCCTCCGGCGGCACGGCCAAACTGCTGCGCGAGAGTCGGCTTCCCGTCACCGAAGCAGCCGAGTACACCGGCTCGCCCGAAATCCTCGGCGGGCGGGTGAAGACCCTGCACCCGGCCATTCACGGCGGCCTCCTCGCCCGCCCCACCGACTCCGACCGCGCCGAACTGTTGAACCTCGGTTGGGACACCATTGACCTCGCCGCCGTCAACCTCTATCCATTCGAGCAAACCATCGCCGCGCCGAACGTCGCCTTTGAAGCGGCCATCGAAAACATTGACATCGGCGGCGTCACCCTCATCCGGGCGGCGGCCAAGAATCACGAGCGGGTGACTCTCGTGTGCGATCCCGCCGACTATGCCACGACGCTGACCGAGTTGCAGTCGGGCGGCGTGAGCGCCGAAACGCGGAAGCGGCTGGCGGCCAAAGGCTTCGCCCTCACGGCTCGATACGACGCCACGATTGCAGCGTATCTCGCGCCGGACGGGGCGATGCACATCACGGCCTATCACGCGCAGACTCTGCGGTACGGCGAGAATCCACACCAGTCGGCGGCGCTGTATTCGTTCACGCCCGGCGGCGGCCCGCTGGGCGGCAGGTTGCTGCAGGGCAAAGAGTTGTCGTACAACAATCTACTCGACCTCGACGCGGCCTGGCGCTGCGCCGCCGGCTTCGACCGGCCGAGCGTTTGCATCGTCAAACATCTCTCGCCGTGCGGCATGGCTTCGGCGGACCTATTGGCCGACGCTTACCGCGCCGCGTTTGCCTCCGATACCGTATCGGCCTTTGGCGGCGTGATTGCCGGCAACCGCCCGTTCGACGGCGCGACCGTCGAGGCGATGGGCGACCTTTTTGTGGAGTGCATCGCCGCGCCGGGTTTCACCGACGAGGCGCGCGCCCTGCTCAAGAAGCGCGCCTCGTGCCGCTTGCTTGACATGTCCGGCGCGGCAGCGATGGACGAGCCGCGCTATGAACTGCGCTCGATCACGCGCGGCCTGCTCAAACAGGATGTGGACATCGGCGACCCCGCCCCCCCTCTCCCCCCCGTCGCAAACGGGGGGGCAGGAGGGGGCTGGAAAGTAGTGAGCCGCCGCCAGCCCACCGATCAGGAGAGGGACGATCTGCGCTTTGCGTGGCAGGCCTGCCAGCACGTCAAGTCGAATGCGATTGTGTTCGCGCGCGGAGAGGCCACGGTCGGTATCGGCGGCGGCCAGCCGAACCGGGTGGACTCCGTCCGCATCGCGGCGGAACGGGCGGGCGTGAAGGCGAAGGGCGCGGTCATGGCCTCCGACGCGTTCTTCCCCTTTCCCGATTCGGTGGAGAGGGCGGCTCGCGCCGGAATCACGGCTGTGATCCATCCAGGCGGCTCCATCCGCGACGCCGACTCTGCTGCCGCCGCCGACGCCGCCGGCCTGGCGATGGTGGTCACTGGCGTGCGGCACTTCAGGCACTGATAATGAGAACAGCGACTATCCATCGAAAGACAAACGAAACCGACATCGCGCTCACCCTCGCTCTCGACGGCGCGGGGAAGCACGATATTCAAACCGGCATTGGCTTTCTCGATCATCTGCTCACGCACATTGCCGTGCACGGGTTGTTTGATCTCACCGTGAACGCAAAAGGCGATTTACACGTTGACGCGCATCACACGATTGAAGACACAGCGTTAGTGTTGGGGCAAGCGGTTGATCAGGCGTTGGGGGAGCGCAAAGGCATCGCCCGCATGGGGTCGGCCTACGTGCCGATGGACGAATCGCTGGCGTTTGTCGCCATTGATCTTTCGGGCAGGCCATATGCCGTTGTTCAGGCCGAGTGGCACACCCAGGCCATTGGCGAGTTTCCGACATCGCTCGTCGCGCACTTCATCGAGTCGTTTGCCGTCACCGCCCGCGCCAACGTTCACGCCCGCGTCCTCTACGGGCGCGACGACCATCACCAGGCCGAAGCGCTGTTCAAGGCGTTGGGGCGCGCGCTGGATACGGCGACGATGTTGGACGTGAGAAGAAGCGGAAGCGTGCCTTCGACGAAAGGATCACTCTGAAGTCCATGATCAGTGGATCACGAAAACACAACAAGCACCCTGAGCGGAGCGCCGCGCGAAGTCGAAGGGCGCGTTTCCAGCGGGAAATGAGCGTTCACCGCGTCCTTCGACTGCGCGGCGGAACAATACCGCCGCTCCGCTCAGGATGCTTCGTGATCTACTGATGATCGCCCTCATTGACTACGGCATCGGCAATCTTCGCTCGGTGCAAAAAGCTTTGGAACACGTCGGCGCGCAAGTGACGTTGACCGATGACGCAAAAATAATTTTGAGCGCGGAGAAAGTTGTGCTGCCCGGCGTCGGCGCGTTTGGCGACGGCATGAACGGGTTGCGGGCGCGCAAACTGGTTGAGGCGGTGAAGGGCGTTGTGGAGCGCGACACCCCCCTGCTTGGCATCTGTGTGGGAATGCAAGTGCTGTTCGAGTCGTCGGATGAGTTGGGCGAACACGAAGGGCTGGGGATTCTCAAAGGCCGTGTCACGCGATTCAAAATGACCGATCTCAAAGTGCCGCACACGGGATGGAATCAGATCGAGCCGCGCAAAGAGAGCGCGCTGTTCCGCGACCTGCCACCAGGATCGTTTGCTTATTTCAATCACTCGTATTACTGCGCCGCACAGGATGACGACACGCTCGCCACGACCGATTACGGCGGCGCGTACTCCTCCATCGTCGGGCGCGGGCGGCTTTATGGCATTCAGTTTCATCCCGAAAAATCCCAAAGCATTGGTTTGACTCTGCTAAAGAATTTCGTGGAATTAGGATGACAATCAGCAATCCCACTCCGCTTCGCTACGGGGACTATCGCCAGCAATCGGCAATCAGCAATTTCGTCATCTATCCTGCCATTGATCTGCGAAACGGAAAAGTCGTGAGATTGGCTCAGGGCGATCTGGCGCGGACGACGGTGTATGGCGATGACCCGCTGCAGATGGCAAAGCGCTGGCAAAGCGAGGGGGCGAGCTGGCTGCATGTCGTCAATCTCGACGGCGCGTTTGGCGAAGAGTCAAATGAGAATGTGGCGGCGCTGGAAACGATCGCTCAAATTGGAATCAAGATTCAATTCGGCGGCGGCCTGCGCGATTTAGAGTCGGTGAAGCGGGTGATGGGCCTGGGCGTGAGCCGCGCCGTCATCGGCACGGCGGCGGTCGAGACTCCGGCGCTGGTGGGTGAGGCGTTGCGCGAATTCGGATCGGATCGAATCGCCGTCGGCGTGGATGCGAAAGAGGGCAGAGTGCGAATCAAAGGGTGGGCAGAAGAGTCGGCGGTGACGGCGATCGATCTGGCAAAGCGGGTGAAGGGACAGGGAATCGAGATCATCATCTTCACGGATGTGACACGCGACGGGATCGGGGCCGGCGTCAACGCGGATTCGTCGGCGGCGTTGGCGCGCGAGTCCGGTTTGGCCGTGATCGCCTCGGGCGGCGCTGCCGGAGTTGACGATGTGCGCCGCGTCCGTGCGGCGGGGTTGGCGGGCATAATTATTGGCCGAGCGTTGTACGAGGGCAATATCAATTTACGATTGCTGATTTCTGACGATAGTCCCCGTAGCGAAGCGGAGCGGGGTTGCTGATTGCGCCAAGCGTTCAATCAAAAATCAGAAATCAGAAATCAGAAATCAATAATGTTGGCAAAAAGAATCATCCCCTGTTTAGACGTGAGAGATGGCCGCGTGGTGAAGGGCGTGCATTTCGTGGGCCTGCGCGACGCGGGAGACGCGGTAGAGCAGGCGAAAATTTATGATGTCGCCGGCGCGGACGAGTTGGTGTTCTTGGATATTTCGGCGACTCCCGACGGACGCGCAACAGTGGCGCCGATGGTGCGCGCGGTTGCCGATCAAATTTTTTTGCCGTTGACCGTTGGCGGAGGCATACGCACCGTCGAAGACATGCGAAGCATTTTGCTTGCCGGCGCGGATAAGGTGAGCGTGAACAGCGCGGCAGTGAAAGCGCCTGAATTGTTGACTCAAGGCGCGGAACGATTCGGGAGTCAGTGCGTCGTCGTCGCTATTGACGCGAAGAGGCTGACGGCAGGCGACGATAGTCCCCGAAGCGAAGCGGAGCGGGATAGACGACAGACGAAGAATGGCCGCCCATCGTCTGTCGTCGGTCGTCCGCGATGGGAAGTCTATATTTCCGGCGGGCGCGCCCCGACCGGCCTGGACGCCGTCGAATGGGCCGCCCGCGCCGTCGAATTGGGCGCGGGCGAAATTTTGCTGACGAGCATTGACGCCGACGGCATGAAAAACGGGTACGATATCGAACTCACGCGGGCGGTGGCCGACGCCGTGCCGGCGCCGGTCATCGCCAGCGGCGGCGCGGGGACACCGGAACATTTCGCCGAGGTGCTGACTGAGGGCGGCGCAGACGCCGCCTTGGCCGCGTCGCTGTTTCACGACAAAACTCTGTCTGTTCGCCAAGTGAAAGACTATCTGGCCTGGCGAGGGATTGCAGTCAGACGTAGTGAGGATTTTTTCTATGGACCTTCAATTTGATGATCGCGGTTTGCTAACTGCCGTGGTGCAGGACGCCGCTTCCGGCGAGGTGCTGATGGTGGCGTGGATGAACGCCGAATCGCTGCGCCTGACGCGCGAAACCGGCGAAGCCTGGTTTTGGAGCCGGAGCCGCGGCGAGCTTTGGCGCAAAGGCGCGACCAGCGGCGGCCTGATGCGTGTGCGCGAAATCCTGGCCGACTGCGACGGCGACACGCTGCTGCTCATCGTTGACCCGGCGGGGCCGGCCTGTCATACGGGAGAGCGAACGTGTTTTTTTACGAGGATGGAGGGCGCGGAAGGAACTCAGGGAACCCGGATGTTTTCACTGCGCGATCTGGGCTCTGTAATTCTGGATCGCAAAGCCAATCCGAAAGCGGGTTCGTACACGGCGAGTTTGTTCGCGGCGGGGGAAGATGAAATTGTGAAAAAGGTCGGCGAAGAGGCGGTCGAAATTATTCTGGCGGCGAAAGGGCAGGGGGATGAGCGGCTGATCGCCGAAGCGGCCGATTTGTTTTATCACACGCTCGTGCTGTTTGCGGCGCGCGGGTTGAGTCTGGCCGATGTGGAGGCTGAACTGGAAAGACGGCATGGGCGGCCGCCTGGCGCCCCGCCATTGGCGCGCAATCTCCGGCAGGGTCAATGAAACCCGCCGCCTCACAATTGAAAAAAACCATTGCGCTACCATCTCCCGTCTCTGATCGCCACGCTCTGCGTGCTGCTCGCGGCCTGCGCCGCGCCGCCCCCCTTCGGCTACGCTCAGGGCACGCTTCAACTGCACGGCGGACAGGCTCCGCGTGAACGAAGCGCAGCGAAGTTGAAGGACGCCCGCCGCTCCGTTCAGGGCGCGGCGGCGCCGCCAACTTTGACCTGGCAATACACGGCCGCCTTGCCGCTCACGGCCCGCGCCGCCGCGGGCGGCGGGCTGGTCGTCGTCGCTCCGGGCGGCGAAACCGTCGTCGCCCTCGCCGCCGCCGATGGCGCAATCCGGTGGGAATACAAAGGGAAAGTTCATCCCCGGTCTCTGGTTGTGGGCGACGGATTGATCTTTGCCGGGACGCCAGGCGGAGGGTTGATCGCGCTGGACGCCGCCAGCGGCGAATTGCGCTGGCAAACCGCGCTCGCCGGTGACCTGGTTTATCCCCCCGCGCTGTGGGGCGACCGACTCTACGCCGCCACCTCTTTCGTCGGCCCCGGCCTCGAACCCCGGCCGGGCAAGCACGGCTGGCTCTACGCCATCCAAGCCGCCGACGGGCAAACCCTTTGGGCGCGCGAGACTAACGCCTATTTGCTCGTGACTCCGGTTGTGGATGAAACGCTGCTGATCGCCGGCGGCAGTTTTCGCGGCGCGGAAACGGACGAAGGCGGCCACGCGCGCCTCTATGCGCTTGCCCCCGACGATGGGCGCGAACTGTGGCAATACGACAGCGAAGACGGCCTGATCAAATCATTGGCCTTCGACGAGGGCCGCGTCTATTATCTGGCTTATCGGGACACGCTGTTCGCGCTCGACCGCGCTACCGGCGATCCGCTGTGGAATTACGACACCGAGAATTGGTCGCCAGGTTTTGTTTTCGCCGACGGCACACTCTACTTTGGCTCCGACAACGCCTTTGTCCACGCCGTCGCCGGGGCAGACGGATCGCAACGGTGGCGGGTTCACCTCGAAGGCGTGTTCAATGCCCCGCGCGCCGAGCCGCTGATTGACGGCGGCCGGCTTTATTTTCAAAGCAACGACGAGTCGATCTATGCCCTCGACCGCGCCACCGGCCAGATCGTCTGGCAAACGCCGCCGCAGGTTCGCTCCCGCGTCGGCCTGGCGCTGGCCGACGGTGTCCTCTATCTCGTCGGCACGCTCCCGCGCAACACCCTCTATGCCTATTCGCTCACTCCCTGACGGTGGGCGAGGTGTCAACTCGCCGCAGCGTCACCCACAACATCACCAGCCCCGCCCACAGCATCGCCGCCACCAGCAAATGTAACGTGCGCGACCACTGCGGCAGGCGCAGCAGCACGTTGCCGATGCCCAGCCCGAATTGAATGGCGATCAACACGGTGAGCGCCAGCGCCGCCGCGCGAAATTCTTTTTCGCCGCGCGCGGCGCGGATGAGCCGCCACAGCGTCAGGCAGGCGGTGAGCGCCACGCCGTAAGCCATGAAACGGTGCAGCATTTGAATGTTCATCAGCAGGCGCAGGGTTGACGAACTCGCCTCGCCGCCGCAATACGGGAAAGCCTGGCAGGCCAGCGACGCGCCGCTGCGGGTGACGTACGAGCCGGTGAGGATCAGGAGAAAGGTCGCCATCGCCGTCGCCGCGACCGCCGCCGGAAGCCCCAGGTCGCGGGCGAGAATCAGCGGGGCCCGCGCCGATAACTGGCGCGCCGCCGGGTGCGTGACGGCGACCTGCGCCGCGACCAACGCCGCGATGATCATCGCCACCGCCGTGTGAATCCAGCCGGTCTGCGGCGGCAGTTCAAAGATCACGTGCAGCCCGCCCAGCCCGATCTGAACGACCAGCAACACGAGCGCCGCGACTGCCGGGCGGAACACCCACGCTTCGCGGCGATAGCCGCGCCAGGCCAGCACGCCCAGGGCGACGATTTGCGCGCTCGCCGCCGCGCCAAGCAGCCGGTGCGAGAACTCGACCCACGGCGACACGGCCCACGGCGGAAGGGCCTGGCCGTAACACAACGGCCAGTCCGGGCAGCCGAGGCCGTTGCCGGTGACGCGCACAATACTGCCCATCGCCATCAACAGCAGAACGCTGACGAAGGCCGACAGGCTGAGAGTGGCGTAGCGCGAGGGGTGAAGTGTGGAGCGTGAAGCGTGAAGCGTGGAGAGTGGAGGGTGGAGGGTGGTGACGCTCATGGATTCTCCAGGATTTTTGATTGTCCATTGCCGATTTCTGATTGCTCCAATCAACAATCAGAAATCAACAATCACAAATCAAATGATTGTGTCGAGGCAGATCATCAACAGGACAATCGCCAGGTAGGTGTTCGAGGCCAGAAAGAGCGAGCGGGCGCGGACGGTCGTGGAGTCGGCGATCAGATGCAGACAGCGCCGCATCAAGTCGCCCGTCGCCAGCGCAACCGGAATGAGATATATCCAGCCGAGCGGGGCCGCCGCGCCCAAAGCGAGCGCGGCGAATCCGGTGGCCGCCGCATGCAGTGTCACCCACAGCGCCGAGTGGCGCAGAGAAGCCCGCGCCGGAAGCATCGGCACGCCCGCCTTCGCGTAATCGTCGCGGCACATCATCGCCAGACTCCAGAAGTGCGCCGGAGTCCACAGAAACACGAGCAGGCCGAGAACGATCACGCCAGGCTCCAGCCAGTGGCCGGCTGCCGCGCCGCCGCTGAGCACGGCGCACGTCCCGGCCAGTCCGCCGATGACGATGTTGGTCACGCTGCGCGGTTTGAGCCAAATGGTATAAACGCCGACGTAAATTACCGCGCCGCCGATGGAGAAAAATGTCAAAGCCTGGTTGAAGGGCAGAACGGCCAGCGACGGCGCAAAAATCAGAGCCAGGGCGACGAACGGCACCCAACCGGAACGGGTAATGGCCCCCGTCACCAGCGGGCGTCCGCGCGTCCGGCGCATCACGGCGTCCGCCGATTGTTCGAGATATTGATTGAGGGCGGACGCGCCCATCGCCGCGAGGCCGCCGGTCAGCGTCATCAGCGCGAGCGGCGCGACTCCGGGCCAGCCGCCCGCCGCCAGGAACGCGCCGGCCGCCCCGGCGAAGAGGAGCAGACCGACGATTCGCACTTTGAACAGTGCGGACAGGGCGCGGAGAAACTCCGCAGTTCGCATCGCGGCGTTGGCAGTTGTAGGAGCGGTTTGCAACCGCGATACGACCGGCATTTCAGAAGGTGTCATCGTCAGTCTCCCGCCTCTGTCCCTTTCGGGAGCAATGGCGCGATAGGATACGCTTCGATTTGTGTCGCCGCCGGCCTCCTCAGCAACGACAGCAGCAGGACGGCGACAAACAGCACGCCGCCCAGCACGGCGATGCCGGCGCCGACGCCCACTAGCACCATCGGTTTGAGCCAGGCCGCGCCGGTCACCGCCGCGTCGTAGGTTTTGCGCGGCGCGCCGAGGTCGCCCGCGCCCAACAGCCCCAGCACCAACAGCGCCATGCCCGCCCCGAACAGATACGGCTGGACGGCGGCCGCTTTGCGCCAGGCCGTCGCTCGATTGAGCGTCGGGAGCAGATGGTAGGCCAGGCCCATAAAGGCCAGCGTCACGCCGCCGACGAGCACGCTGTGGTAGTGCGCCGGGGTGCGGAGCGTGCCCTGCCGGGTGGCGGGGTGAATTGAGAGGCCGAGGGCGAACAGCGCCATTGAAAAGACCAACGCCGTCAGCCGCGGATCGTTCCAGGGCAGGCGGGCAATAGAGACGTTCCGCGTAGAGACGTTCCGGCGGAACGTCTCTACAATCACCCGCCCTATCCAGATCAGCAGCATCGGGCCGAGCAGCAACACTGGCAGGCTGAGGCCCACATCGAGGGCGATGCCCCAAACCTTTTGTGTCGGCACAGTAATCGGGTCGTAGAGGACGTAGGGAACGAGCGTGACCAGCGGAAGGAGCGCAAAGAACGTAAAGAAACCCTTCGCCCATTTCTGGTTGACGGTCGGCGGGCCGAAGAGGGCGCAGGCGAGCATGAACCAGGCGACGGTCATGGCGGCGACGTTGACGTACTGGAATGAGTGCCCCATGCCCCAGAACATCGCTTGATAATGCGCGGTGAGTTCGCGGCCGTTTGCGCCG
>CAYYCF010000047.1:0-2369 GCA_964470235.1 uncultured Anaerolineales bacterium
GGTATCTCCTTCGCCGGTCGGGGCGGGGGGAGGCTCGGTGGTCGCGGGCGGCAAGCGTGTTGCCGGAGAAAAGCCTGGCGCGTTGCAAGCCAGCGCGGTAATCACCAGTAAGCTGAGTGGAATTGTTAGGCGTGGCATAGTCCTCAATATGGCCTGGCAAAATTTGCCTCTTGGTGTGTCATGCTGAGGCGCGAAGCGCCGAAGCATCTCCAGTTGAGACCCATCGCGCCTGCGGCGCTCAGGGTGACATCCGCTGGCGGAGTTTTGCCGACGTGTATAGTTTAGATCAGTCTTGGGATCAAGGCAACTGCCAACACCTGACAGGTCTTCAGAGACCTGTCAGGTGTTGGCCGGGCGAGTGAAGGAGTATTGGATGCAAATTGAATGTCACGGCGATCCGTCGGTGTTTGAAACGGATCGCGCCGCATGGAATGAATTGGCGGCCCGAAGCCTTACCCATACTCCGTTTCAATTGGCGGAATTTCAGTGTGTGTGGTGGCGGCATTTTGGCGGCGGCGCCCTGTGCGTATTGAAAATGAGAGACGAAGCGGGCAAACTGTCGGCGATTGCGCCGCTGTTTGTCGATCCGGCCGACGGGGGAACAGTGCGCTGGGTGGGCGGTGAGGAGATTGCGGATTATCTCGACCTCATCGCGCCGCCCGAAATGATAGAAGCCGCCGCGCGCGCGATGTGGAGCTGGCTCAATTCGGCCGAGGCGCCGCACTGGACGCGACTGGCGCTCTCCAACATTCCCGAATGGACGCCGACTCCGCAGACGTTGAAAACGCTCGCCATCGAAGCAGGCCTGCGCGCCGAAACGACTCAAATCGACGTTTGCCCCGTCATTCAATTGCCCAACACGTTTGACGCTTATCTCAAACAGATTGACGGCAAGCAGCGACAAGAGATCAACCGCAAACTGCGCCGGGCGCAGGCCAGCGAAAGCGCGGTGACGTGGTACATCGTGGACAGCGGGCGCGACGTGGCGGCGGAGACCGAGTCCTTCATGGATTTGATGGCGAGCGCCTCGCCGGACAAAGCCGCCTTCCTCACGCCGACGATGCGCGCCGCGCTCAGAGAACTGTTCCCCGTTATGCACAAAGCCGGTGTATTGCAGTTAGCTTTTTTGGAAGTGGACAAGAAGAAAACGGCGGCGTACGCGCAGTTCGATTACGCCGGGCGAATCTGGGTGTACAACTCGGGCATCCACGCCGGGGAGGCCGCCGCGCTGTC
Organism: uncultured Anaerolineales bacterium; assembly: GCA_964470235.1. GTDB lineage: Bacteria > Chloroflexota > Anaerolineae > Anaerolineales > VGOW01 > VGOW01. Next base: position 1,234 of record CAYYCF010000047.1, read on the forward strand.
GCCGGGCTGGGTTCTGCTGGCGCGTCTGATCGAGAACGCCATCAATACACAGCGCACCGTTTACGACTTTATGCAGGGCAGTGAGGATTACAAATACCGTTTTGGAGGGAAAGATACGGCGGTGTTTCGATTGACCGTGGAGCGTTAGGCGGCGGGCGGCCGGTTGGTGATCCGTTCGCGCGCCCAATCCGCATCGGATTCCGCCAGCGGCGGCGCTGGGGGCTGCGAATAATCTAATCGTAAATCGAACGAAGCGCGCTCATAGAGTTCGTGCAGGAGGGTGTTCAAATCCACCGGCGGCTCTTCATCACCTGGAAGCAGCGGCAGTGTGAAAGCCGGAATCGGCTGGCGCACGCCGAAGGGATACAATTGCCCGCGCGGCCGCCGTGACGAGCGGCTGATCAAGATTCGGTAGTCGCTTCGAATCTTTTTGCTCACCGGCATCGGCGCCCCGGCGCGCAGTAGATCAATTTCAACCAGATTGGTGCGGGTGGCGACGATGGCCGCGCGCTTTTCTTCGTAGTCTTTCCGGCCTTGCGGGTGGAGTTTGTTGCCCGGCGACAGCACTTCCACGACGGTGATTACCTGGCCGCCTCCGGCCTCGCGCACTTCCAGGTAAGTCTCCTCCACCTCGTCCTTCATCGGCACTTCCACTTCCACAAAACCGGCCTCGGCCAGCGGCAGAGAGCTCAAGCGGTGCGCACCTTCGCCCGGCACGACCGTCAGATCGGGGCGGCCCACCAGAACTAAATCGTCGAAATCGAACGTGTATACCCGGCTTTCCAGCGCGATGTAGTAGCGAGGGCGCAGCACTGGCGAAAGTGTGTCTGCCATCGTAGCAATCAGACGATTGTGCACATCCGGCCAAAGCGCGGGATTTTCAAGATAGGGATCCATTCCCGGAAACGGCGATCTCATAGCGTTATTCTATGCCTTGCTTTGGGGCGCGTCAATTGCGAGTTCCCACCGGGTCTCAAACGTCCACTCGTCTCCAGGTCTCAGCGTCACCATCGGCCCCAGCCATTCCAATTCCATGTAACCAGGATCGCTGTTGCTCCACGCTTCCAAATTGCAGTCGTCCGGATGCGGCAGAGTGGAATGCGGCGCGAACACGGCGCGGAAAGTCTGCGGCCAGC
>CAYYCF010000047.1:2469-12352 GCA_964470235.1 uncultured Anaerolineales bacterium
GCCGCCCCAACCGCACGCCGCCCCATGGAATGACCGGCCCGCGCAGATCGAGGCTGTCATCCGTCTGCGCTGCCACTTCCCATTCCACGTTGTCCATATCGTCCGGTTGCGCCTCGGGGTTCGGCCAATGCGCTTGCGGCGCGAGCCACGTTTTGTAGCCGCCCCAATTCATCCAGCCCCCGTAGTCCGCCTCGCCGCCCGTTTTTCCGGCGAGCAGTGGTTCGTTGATCCAAAAAAGATTCCTGCCGCCGACGATCAACTCCATCACCCGCCCGCTCAATGCGGGGACGACGGTGATGGAAAGCTGATCGTTCGCGAGGCGATAGGCCCGGCGGCCAAAGAACGAAACACCGTGGGATGTCATCCCACCAGGGTCGGCGCATCCGGCGCGGGCCCCGATGGGATGGCGGGCGGTGTCTGCGCGGCGGGCGCGCCACCCGTGAATTGGCGGTAAGCGAGCGTCCACACCGAAGTCGTCCACGTCTGCAGAATACTGCCCAGCACAATGGCAATGGGCAAGTAGCACAGCAAAGCCAAGCCGGAGCCGACCAGCAAGGCGACGTTTGGCCTTTCAGGGTTGATCACAAAAGCAAGCACGGTCGGGATGACTATGGCGATGAAAGGCGCGGCCAAGATCAGCCCAGCCACGCCGCCGATGACCAGCAAGATGACCCCGAACACGATGATCGGCCCGATGTTGGCCTTCAACACTTCCCAGCTTTTGCGGAAGGCATCCATCACGCTCAAGTCTTCGATGACAATGCCGAACTGCGCGAAGTGGGCAGTGATGCTCAACGGGATGAGCGCCAACACAAACACGCACAAGATCGGCAATAGACAGATCAAGCCGATGCCCAAAGTCAAAGCGCCCAACACGGCGGTGAACGCGCCGACTCCGCCGACGACAATACTGGCGACCACCAATATCAAGACTATGCCCAGCATCCGCCAGAAGTAGCGCGTGCCAATGCGCCACGCTTCGCCGAACGCCACTTTGCCGTTGTCGTCGGCCAGCCGCACGCCGCCGATGAGCGCGCCGCGCCCGATGACGGAGAGCACGAACAACGCGATGGCGAGGGCGAACAACACACAGGCGGCGCCGATGATGATGGCAATGACAACCGGCTCTTGAAGTTGACGCTCAAGAGCTGGCGGGAGATTGCCTCCCGGCCCGCCGCCGAAACCGTCGTTGCCGCCACCCCCTCCTCCTCCTCCCCCGCCTCCTCCCCCGCCATTACCGATACTGGCGAGGAATCCGAACAGCCATAGTATTTTGTTGTTCCACGTGATCTTCCACGCGCGCGCGAGAGTTTTTGTGTAATCCATTTGTGTTTCCTCCTGGTAGGTCTATTATTCCCATTCAATCGTTGCCGGGGGTTTGCTGGAAATGTCGTACACGACTCGATTCACTCCTTTGACTTCGTTGACGATTCGGTTCGCAACGTGCGCCAATAGATCGTAAGGCAGCCGCGCCCAGTCGGCAGTCATAAAATCGTCGGTGGTTACGGCGCGCAGCGCGATGGCTTCTTCGTAAGTGCGCCCGTCGCCCATCACGCCGACGGATTTCACCGGAAGCAGCACGGCAAACGCCTGCGCCGTGTCGCCTCTGAGCATTCCGGCGGCGCGCAGTTCGCCGGTGAATATTTTATCGGCGGCGCGCAGAGTTTGCAATCGCGCCCAGGTCACTTCGCCCAAACAGCGAATAGCAAGCCCTGGGCCGGGGAACGGCTGCCGCCACACCATTTCGCCCGGCAGGCCCAGCTCACTGCCCACCGCGCGCACTTCGTCTTTGAACAAAACTCTCAGCGGTTCAACCAATTCAAATTGCAGGTCGTCCGGCAGGCCGCCGACGTTGTGGTGCGTCTTAATCTTCGCCGCTTGCTCGCGCCCCTGGCCGCTCGATTCGACCACGTCGGGGTAGACCGTGCCTTGCACCAGAAATTTAGCGTCGCTCCCAAGCCGCCGCGCCTCGCGCTCGAAAATACGGATGAACAACTCGCCGATGATCTTGCGCTTGCGCTCCGGCTCGATCACTCCCGCCAACCCGCCCATAAAATCTTCGACGGCGTTCACCGGAAACAGTTTCACGCGCAAGGCTTCGCGGAAAGTTGAAATCACTTGCTCCGATTCGCCTTCGCGCATCAGGCCGGTGTCGATGTAAAAGCAGGTGAGTTGCTCGCCGAGGGCGCGATGCGCCAGCGCGGCGGCCACCGTCGAATCGACCCCCCCGCTCACGGCGGCCAGCGCTTTGCCGCCGCCGACCTGTGATCGAATCTTCTTGATCGCCTCTTCTGCCATCGAACCGGGCGTCCACTCGGCTTTCACTCCGGCTTGGGCAATAAACGCTTGAATGATCTCGCGCCCGCATTCGGTGTGATTGACCTCGGGGTGAAATTGCAGGGCATACAACTTGCGCCGCGAGTCTTCCATCGCCGCCACCGGACAATTGGCGCTCGAGGCCGTGGCGGCGAACCCCGGCGGGGGCTGATCCACTCGGTCGCCGTGGGACATCCAGCCCTGGATCTTGGACATTGGAGGTTGGAGGGCTGACTGGGCGAATTGAATTTCGGCGCGGCCATATTCGCGTTGCGGCGAGGGGGCCACGTGGCCGCCGAGGGCGCGCGCCATCAACTGCATCCCATAGCAAATGCCCAGCACCGGCAAGCCGGAGGTGAGAACGTAATCCGGCAGAGCCGGCGCCTCAGGCTCGTAAACCGAATTCGGCCCGCCTGACAGGATGAACGCCTTGGGCTGAATCGCCAGCACGGAGTCGGCGGGCGCGTCCCACCGGAACAATTCGCAATAGACGTGCGCTTCGCGCGCGCGCCGCGCAATCAATTGCGAATACTGCGAGCCGAAGTCGAGGATGGCGATGGAATCCATGGGAAGGATGAAGGGCGCGTGATCCGTGACTCGTGACACGTGAATCACGCCTCACGAGTCACGCCTCACGATTCACGGATCACGATCTTCCCCTCGCTCATGTCGGTGATGATCGCCAACGCTTCCACCGGCACCTCCAGCGAGGACAAGGCCGCGCGCCCGCCCTCGAAGGTTTTCTCGATCAGCGCGCCGATGCCGACGACGGTGGAGCCGGCGGTTTGCGCCAGGCGGGCCAATCCCAAAATCGTCTGCCCCGTCGCGAGGAAGTCGTCAATGATCAGAACCCGTTCGCCGCGCGAAAGATATTCCGGCGAGACGATCAACTCGACGGTGCGCCCTTTGGTGTGCGACGGCGCAAGGGTCAGGAAAATTTGATCGGGCATGGTGATCGGTTTGCTTTTGCGCGCATAGACCACCGGCAGGCCGAGATGCAGGGCCGTGGTGAGCGCGGGCGCGATCCCCGAAATTTCGGCGGTCAATACTTTGGTGGCGCGCAGAGACGAAAAGCGGGCGGCCAGTTCGCGCCCGCATTCGTTCATCAGCGCCGGATCCACTTGATGATTGACGAACCCGTCAACTTTCAAAATGCCGCCGCCCAAGTTGCGCCCCTCGTTGCGGATGCGTTCTTTGAGAGCGTTCATATTACACCGCGCGCCGCGACACGCGGTAGATCATATAAAGCCCGGCCACGATGAGCACAACGGGCCACACGTAATTGATCGCCTTCTCCAAGCCCGTGCCGATAAACAGGCCGATGGCGAACAGCGCGGCGGCGGGGATGAGCGGCCACCTCATGCGCGTCGCCAAGAAGATCAACGCGAAGGTAACGGCCAACCCCACGAAAAAGATGCCGCCGGATTCGATCGCTCTGGCGTCGGCGATGGCGACGACGGCCAACGTGATCATCACCCCGCCAGGAATGATCGCCCACCAGTTCGCGCGCCGCGCAAAATACACGGCGACGAACCCGATCCCCATACTGCCCAGAAACACCGCGCCGCTCCATTGCCCTTCGAGGCGCGGCGCAAACGTGTCGAGGCCGACCGCGCCGGACAGGCCGATGAAAACGAAGGCCGGAATGAGCGCCCACCAGTGCGCGCGATTAGTGGTGAACACAAACAGAGACCCAATCCCGGCCGCGAGGAAAACCACAAACCAAATGGCGGCTGAGAAGTTTTGCAAATAGCCCATGTTTTGCAGGAGAAAGAGGACGCCTGCGGCGATGAGCAAAACACCCCAAAGCAAGTTAGCGTTGAAACGTTTCATACCAATCTCCTATCGATCTGCTACAGTACAAATGTCTATATTCTTGAACGGCGTGTCTATTGATTTTGCCTTGTGATAGAAAGTATAATGATGATCGTTCAATTGTCTACCAATGACTTTCGGGTGATAGAAACACTTCATTGCGCGTGGCACAATACAACCCTCACAACAAAATTATATCTGCTCGTGGGCTGAAGGGGGCAGGGGAACGGGCAACAATCAAGAAGGTCTGCGGTAGCAGGCCTTTTTGTTTAAGCGCCATCACACTTTGCCTTTTTGCGCCGCCATGAGCAGTCCCAATTGAAGTGAACCGTCAATCGCCTCCCCGCGCAAAATCATTTGCAATGCCTCGGCAATGGGCATGATCACCACCTCCAACTCTTCACCATCGTCAAGGTTCTGTTGTGTTCGCGCGAGATCAGTGGCAAGATAGATATTCATCGCCGCGCGCACCCATCCGGGAAACGGACTGTAACGGCACAACAGCTCCAGCCGTCCGGCGCGGAACCCGGTTTCTTCCTCCAACTCGCGCGCGGCGGCCTGCTCTGGCGACTCGCCGCCGTTCATCCGCCCGCCGGGCAAATCAAAAATCACTTCGCGCACGGCGTGCCGGTATTGTCGCGTCAGAACAATCTGCCCGTCGCCGGTCACGGCCACGCACGAAATCGCATCCACCGGACTTTCGAGACAATAATACGATGCGGTCCGGTCGCCGTGCGCCACCGTATCCTTCGCGATGCGCACCAACGGGTGGCCAAAAAGAGTCTGGCTGGCTACAACCTCATAGTCGTCCATAGAAGCACTCTCTCTCTGTATAATGTGCGGAATTGTAGCACCCATTCAGAATAGGAGCTTCGATGAAACTCGTCACTTTTCTTTATGAGAACCAGCCGACTCTTGGCATTGTCCGCGGTAATGGGATAGTGCCTGTGCAACGTTATTCCATGCTCGACCTGATCGCCGTTGGGTCATCCGCTCTCGCCGACATCCAGACTCTGAGCGAGCCGACACTGCCGCTGAACGAATCGCTGCTGCTCGCCCCTCTCCACGCCCCAAAACGCAATATCATGTGCCTGGGGCTGAACTACGCCGAACATGCCAAAGAGTCGGCGTGGGCGCGCGGGCGCGAAGCAAAGACTTCAACGCACCCGATATTCTTCACCAAAGCCACCCACACCGTCAACGGACCTTATTCGGCTATTCCCTTTGATCCGGCCGTGTCCACACAGATTGATTGGGAAGTCGAACTCGGAGTTATTGTGGGGCGCAGGGGCAAAAACATTTCTCGCGCCGAGGCGATGAGTTACGTGTTCGGGTATACGGTGATCAACGACGTGAGCGCGCGCGATCTGCAAACCGCGCACAACCAGTTCTTCAAAGGCAAAAGCCTGGACGGGGCCTGCCCGATGGGGCCGTGGATCGTCACCGCCGACGAAATCGCCGATCCGCACGGGTTGGCGATCCGTTGTCGGGTGAACGGCGTGGTGAAGCAAGAGGCCAACACGTCGCAGATGATTTTCAACATTCCGGCCATCCTCGAAAGCCTCTCGCGCGGAATGACGTTGGAGCCGGGAGACGTGATCGCCACCGGCACCCCGAGCGGCGTGGGCTTTGCCCGCACCCCGCCGGAATTTTTGAAACCGGGCGACGTAGTAGAGTGTGAAGTGGAAGGGGTGGGGAGGATGAGGAATCGGGTGGGGTAATCCTCTTTGCCGTGTGCTACAATCTTTCATGCGAGGTGAAATGCCATGCGAACCTATGAAATAACTGCCGTCGTCAATGAACGCGGGAAACTCGTCATCCCGGCTCCGGTTGATAAAGCAGGATCTCGCTTGCGATTGGTGGTGATTTGGGAAGAGGAAACCAGTTCGCAAACACAGGATGCTTTGAGCCGAAGCGAAGCCATTGAAAAACTCTGCGGCTCGTTGAAAGACAGCCCCTTGATGAGCGTAGATGAATGGAATCGCCACAAGCATGAGATCTGGCAAAGGCCATGACCCGCTACTACGTATTGGACAGCAGCGCTATCGTATGCTTTCTACGCGGCGAACATGGTGCTGATGTGCTGAAGCTGTTGTTGAAAGATCAGAACAACCGACTGTTTTGCAGTAGCTTTAGCTCAAACCTTGGCCACGACATTGATCACGACTGATCGAGGCGAGTTGCAGAAAGTTGCCGAGGCTAACATTTGCAGCATACTGTTTTTGCGCTGACAGAGTTTGGGTGGAGGAGCGGCGGGCAATCCAGACTCAGTAAACCACGAAACCCGTAGCATCGCCCCTTGTGGGCGGCCAAAACGGGCACAAGGCCTTATGCTACGCAGCCATTTCGCGATCTACTAAGATTGGCGTTTCAGCGATCCAAATACTGGAATCAAAAAGCGCTCCGGCAAGGTTGCCCGGAGCGCATTTTTTTGAGACTTTCGGGGTTTTGGAAACCCTGAAGGTCTGCATTACACGATCTCCACTCCCGCGCCAACTTCGACGAGCTTCTTCTTGGCCTCTTCGGCGGCTTCCTTGCCAACGGCCTCCAACACCTTCGCCCCGGCGGTTTCGGCCATTTCTTTGGCTTCCTTCAAGCCGAGGTTGGTCAGTTGGCGGATGATCTTGATGACTTCGATCTTCTTGGGGCCAACGTCCTTCAACACCACGGTGAATTCAGTCTTCTCTTCCACGGGCGCGGCGGCGGCGGCGCCCATGGCCGGCATGGCGGCCATCGCCATCGGAGCCGCGGCCGACACGCCCCATTTTTCTTCCAACATCTTCGTTAGTTCCGCCGCTTCGAGGACGGTGAGCACACTCAGTTCCTCGACAAGTTTGTTCAAATCAGCCATTTCGATTTCTCCATTTTTGAATAGTTGTCCTAAGCTGGCGCAGGCGCTTCTTTTTCAGAATAAGCCTTCACCACGTTCACGACCTGCCGCACGCCTCCGGCGATGACGCCGGTGAGTCGCGCCGCGGGCGCGTTGATCAAGCCGAGCAGTTGCGCGCGCACCACCGGCAGCGGCGGCAAGGCGGCCAGGGCTTCCACTTGTTTGGCGGACAGCAATTTGCCGCCCATCACCCCGCCTTTCATCTTCACGAATTCCGAATCTTTCGCGAAGTCGGCAATGGCTTTGGCGACAGCCGCCGCGTCGTTGAGGGCAAAACCCATCGCCGTGCTGGTGCTCAGCAAATCTTCCGGCACGGGCAAGCCGGCCTCTTTGAGCGCAATCGCGGCCAGCGTGTTCTTCAACACGTGATATTCGCCCGAGGCCTCGCGCACTTTGGCGCGCAGGGCCTGGATGTTCTTCACCGTCACGCCGTTGTACGACGTGAGGAAGATGGCCTGGCTCTTCTTCACCAGTTCGCCGTATTCTTTCAACTGCTCTGCTTTGCGTTTTCTTGTTACTGCCAATTTCGATTCACCTCCTTTTGCGGTAGGGCGGGCTTTCTAGTCCGCCCGGAATGGGCGACCTTTTGATCGTCCATTCTTTCGAAAGGAGATCAAAAAGTCTTTACGCCCTCGACCTGGTTCGCGTAAAGACTCTTCACGGCCTGCGTTCAATACGTGAACGCAGAGCTGTTTGGGAAGTCTTCACCTCGGCAGGGCATTAAGCTCGGCATGAAGCCGGGCGCCTGCGGTCTTTGGCGAAGGCACCCCCACCCCGGCCCTCCCCCGTCGCGAGCATCCTGAGCGGAGCGGCGGCGTAGTTCCGCCGCGAAGTCGAAGGACGCGACGGGGGAGGGGTTGGGGGTGGGGGATGGGTTATGCGGCCGCGCCCAACGACTGGGCGGCATTCACGTCAACCTTGACGCCCGGCCCCATCGTCGCGGCGACAGTGATCCTCTTGATGTAAATTCCTTTGGCGCCGGCCGGCCTTGCTTTCCTGATGGCATCCATCAGAGAGGCAAAGTTCTCATACAACGCGTCTTCGGTGAATGACGCTTTGCCGATGACGACGTGAATGTTGGCGGTCTTGTCCAGACGGAACTCCACGCGCCCGGCTTTAGCTTCTTTGATGAGTCGCGGCAAGTCACCGGCCGGGGCAACCGTTCCGGCTTTGGGGTTGGGCATGAGGCCGCGCGTGCCGAGGATGCGGCCCAAGCGTCCGACCTTGCCCATCATTTCCGGCACGGCAATGGCCACGTCGAACTCCGTCCAACCTTCTTGAATCTTTTTGATCATCTCGTCGTCGGCCACGTAATCGGCGCCGGATTCTTTTGCCACGCGCGCGGCGTCGCCTTCGACAAACACCATCACCCGCACGTGTTTGCCGAGTCCGGCGGGCATGACTACCGCCGAGCGCACTTGCTGATCGGCTTGCTTGGGGTCAAGCCCCATACGCATGTGAACTTCGACGCTGCCGTCAAACTTGCTGATGCTGGTCGCCTTGACCAGGGCCAGCGCCTCTTTGGGGGCGTAGGCCTGATTTTGATTCACCTGGGCGGCGGCGGCGCGATATTTCTTTCCGTGTTTTTGCATAGCTCTCTCCTGTGGTGCATACGGACGCGCCGAGGCGCGCCCTCCCACGAGTTCCTTAGCCCTCGACCGTGATGCCCATGGAGCGCGCGGTGCCTTCCACTTGCAGCATGGCGCCGTCCAGATCAGTAGCGTTGAGGTCTTTCATTTTGATTTCGGCGATGTCGCGCACTTGGGCTTTCGTCACTTTGCCCACTTTGTTGCGGTTGGGTACGGCTGAACCTTTTTCCAGCCCGGCAGCCTTGCGCAGTAGCACCGCCGTAGGCGAGGTGCGCAGAGCCAGGCTGAACGATCCATCGGTGAAGACGGTAATGTCCACCGGAATGATCTCGCCCGGGCGGTTTGCGGTGCGGGCATTGTATTCTTTGCAAAAGCCCATCAAATTGATGCCGTGGCCGGCCAGCGCCGGGCCGACAGGCGGCGCGGGACTAGCTTTGCCAGCCTCGAGCTGTAAACGTACGACTGCCTTTAATTTCTTTGCCACTGGGTTCTCTCCTTTGTGGTGCTAACGGGCGGCTTGAGCCAACCCTCCCACGATGTGAAGTAGGACAGGTACATACGTACACAGGTACACAGGTACACAGGTATACCTGTCTACCTGTCTACTTGTCTACCTGGCTACCTGGCTACCTGGCTACCTAATCTACGCTTTTTCTACTTGTAGAAAATCCAACTCCACCGGCGTCTCACGGCCAAAGAACGACACCATCACGCGCACCTTGGCGCGTTCGGCGTCAATCTCGCCCACCGTGCCGATAAAGTCGTTGAACGGCCCGTCCACAATCCGCACCTTTTGCCCGGTTTTGAAGTTAACTTTGATCTTCGGCGCTTCCGCTTCCATGCGCTTCATGATCTGCGCCACTTCTTGCGGCTGCAACGGCGTAGGCGTGTTGCCCATGCCCACAAAGCCGGTGACGCCCGGCGTGTTACGCACCACGTACCACGACTCTTCCGAGAGGACCATCTGCACCAGAATATAGCCGGGGAACACACGACGCTCGACCGTGCGCCGTTGACCGTCCTTAACTTCGATCTCTTCTTCGGTCGGCACGACGACGTCGAAAATCCTGTCCTTCATGCCCATCGTGTCAATGCGCTGTTCGAGATTGTGCCGGACTTTGTTCTCGTATCCCGAATAGCAGTGGATCACGTACCAATGCCGTTCGTCGTCGGCGTCGCGCACGGCTTCCGCCGCCTCGGCAGACATCTCGACGGGCGCGGGCGTCTCCTCCGGGGAGGCGGCCTCCACCACCGCCGGACTCTCCGGCAGTGG
>CAYYCF010000048.1:0-12343 GCA_964470235.1 uncultured Anaerolineales bacterium
TTGCGCGGCACGAGGACGCGCATCCCGCGCAAAAGATGAATCACGCCGGCCATCGGCGAACCGGAATGCCAGATGCCTTCCAACCGGTGGCCGCGCGTGCGCACGATCACCGGCGCTTTCTGCCCGCCTTTGGTGCGCCAATGCAGAGTCGCCAGATCGTCGGACATCGTTTGAATGGCGTACAGCAAATAATCAAGATATTGAATCTCGACAATGGGGCGCAGGCCGCGCAGCGCCAACCCGATGCCCTGACCCAGGATGGTCGTCTCGCGGATGCCGGTGTCCGACACGCGCAGTTCGCCGTACTTGGCTTGCAATCCGGCAAAGCCTTGATTCACGTCGCCCAGCTTCCCCACGTCCTCGCCAAAGGCCACCACGCGGGCGTCGCGCGCCAACATCGCGTCGAAGCACGCATTGAGAATCTCGAACCCGTACATCGTCGGAGAGGTTTCCGAATAGACCGGTTTGATCTCCTGCACGTTGAGCGCGGACTCCGCCGACCGGCTGTAGAGATGCGAACTGTATCGCTCTTCTTGCAGGGGTTCTTGTTTCTTCTTCCAGTCAATCAGAACTTGCTTGCCAGGATTGTTCTCGTCTTTCAGAGTCAACAACGCGTCACGGACGGCGACCATGATGTCGCGCCGCAGCGGGGTGAGAATGTTGAGCAGGCGGTGCTTGGTTTGCGACAACTCCGCCGCGCGCGCCGAGTTCGTGGCGATCTCATCCAGCATGTCGGCCACTTCATGCACGTCCTCCTGAATAGGGCCGATGTACGCCTCCCACGCTTTCTTCCTGGTCTCTTCCACCGATAAACGGTTTTCTTCCTCCAGCCGATCCAGCGCCTCTGCGCTGGCGACCTTCTGCTCGATGATCCACTGCCGGAATTTGCGGAGGCAGTCATGCTCCTGCTCCCAATCCAGCCGGTCTTTCGATTTATACCGTTCGTGACTGCCAGATGTGGAATGTCCCAGCGGTTGAGTCAATTCGACCACGTGAATGATGGACGGAACGTGCTCGCGCCGCGCCGTCTCCGCCGCATGCACGTACGTTTGCACGAGCGCCGGATAATCCCATCCCTTCACGGCATGAATGTCGTAGCCGTCCCGTGTGCCCGGCTCCCGTTGAAACCCCTTCAACAACTCCGACATGTTCTCTTTGACCATCTGATGCTTGTTGGCGACCGAGATGCCGTAGCCATCATCCCAAATGGATAACACCATCGGCGCTTTCAACACACCCACCGCGTTGATCGCTTCCCAAAATATCCCCTCGGCGCAACTGGCGTTGCCCACCGTGCCGAAGGCAATCTCGTTTCCGTCCCGCGAGAACTGCGCGAATTGTTTTAGCCCGTCGAGTTCGCGGTACAGCTTTGAAGCATACGCCAGCCCTACCAATCGCGGCATTTGCGCGCCCGTCGGCGAAATGTCTGCAGCGGTGTTGTGCATGTCGGCAATGTTCTTCCAGCTCCCGTCAGGGTTGAGACTGCGGCTGGCGAAATGGGCATTCATGCCGCGACCGGCGCTGGCCGGGTCGGCGTTCACGTCGGCGTGGGCGTACAACTGCGCGAAGAATTCTTCTATCCTCGCCGCGCCCAGGGCGAACATGAAAGTCTGATCGCGATAATAGCCGGAGCGAAAATCGCCCTTGCGGAAAACTTTCGCCAGGGCGATCTGGGCCAGTTCCTTGCCGTCGCCGAAGATACCGAACTTCGCCTTGCCGCTCAACACTTCCCGCCGCCCGATCACGCTGGCCTGCCGGCTTTGATAAGCCACTTGGTAATCGCGAAGAATCTCGTCGGCGCTCAACGAAAGATCGAGCCTCCTCTCTTTTCGTTCGACGATCATGCTTCGATCCTTCTTTGCGGGCGTTTTGACTGGCGGTTTGTGGGCGGTCATAGGCTGAGACGTTCGTGGCTCTCAAAACCCCGCAGGAGCGGGAAAGCGATTTTGTTCCCGCATCGGGGTAGGATTACTGGACGGCTCGATCCGTTGTCAAAAGATTCTCCGCCACAATCTCCGCCACATCCTTGATCTGCATGTCGCTCTTCTCCGCCCGAGCGGCGTCGGTGAGCATCGCCAGGCAAAACGGGCAGCCGACAGCCAACGTATCTTTGCCGGTCGCCAGCGCTTCACGGAAGCGGTTTTGGCTCACGCGTTCCGCGCCGTGCTCTTCTTCCTTCCACATTTGCCCGCCGCCCGCGCCGCAGCAAAATGAGGCCGTGCGGTGGCGTGGTAGTTCGGTCACCGTTGCGCCGGCATGAGTCAACGCGTTGCGCGGCGCGTCGAAGACATTGTTGTGGCGGCCCAAGTAACACGGGTCGTGAAAGACTACATTGCTTTCTTTGCCCGGCTTGGTCTTGAGCTTCCCGGCGGCGAACAGTTCTTCGATCAACTGCGTGTGATGGATCACTTCGTAGTGGCCGCCGAAGGCGGGGTACTCGTTGGCCAGCGTGTGCAGGCAGTGCGGGCAGGTGGCGACGATGCGTTTGGGCTTCACTTCATTCAGTATTTCGACGTTGCCCGTTGCCAACTCGAAGAACAGGGCTTCGTTGCCGGAGCGCCGCGCCGAGTCGCCGGTGCAGCGCTCGACTTTTCCCAGCACCGCGAAGTCCACTCCGGCGGCGTTCAAAATGGCCGCGAAGTCGCGCGCCGTCTTTTGCGCGCCGGCGTCGGTGGCCGGGGCGCACCCCACCCACCACAAAATGTCCGGCTCCGGATTTTGTTCGAGCGTCGGCACGTTCAACCCTTGCGCCCAATCCAGCCGCGATTCTGGGGCGATGTTCCACGGGTTGGCCGCGCGCTCCATGCCCTTGAAAGCCTGCTGTAACTGCGCCGGGAATTGATTCTCCATCAGCACCAGCGCGCGGCGGATGTCGAGGATGTCGCGCATGGGCTCGTTGCCCACCGGGCAGACCTCCACGCACGCGCCGCAGGCGGTGCAGGCCCAAACCGCCTCCGCGCTGATGGCAAATTCCAACAGCGCCGCGGACTCTTTTCCGGCGGCGAACTCTCCGCCGTGCTCGTTGAGGTAGTAGCGTTTGTTGATCTCCAACGCGGCCGGCGAAAGCGTCTTGCCGGTTTGATAGGCCGGGCAGGCGTCCTGACAGCGGTTGCACATGATGCACGAATAGGCGTCGATGATCTGCGATTGCGTGAGATGCTCCAACCGCGTCGCGCCGAATTGCGAAATGCTCTCGTCGTCGAAATTGATCTTTTCAAGCTGGCCGATGGAGAGGCGCTTGGGCTTGAGCAAGAAGTTGATGGGGGCGAAGAAAAGGTGGATGTGTTTCGAATAGAGGAAATACGGGACGAAAAGCAGAATCGATCCGAGCGCGCCCCAGAAGAAAACGTGCTGTAAGAGGATCACGGTTGCGGGCGGTTGGCTGGTCCACATCCGGCTGAGCGCGCTGGCGAACGGCTGCCAAGCGTCCGCGCCTTCTTCAGCCAAATGGAAGCTCTGGCCCAAATATCGCGAGCCAACGTGAAAGAGAATGAACCCGCCGACGATCAGCGAGTCGCGCTTGATTCCGGCGGCGGCTTTGGAGTTGATCAGCACGCTCTGGCGGAAGCCGAACACTTTGGGGCCGACGAGCACGCGGCGGATCAACAACGCGGCCATGCCGATCAACACGCCTACGGTGAGCAAATCGGCGGCGAGGCGGTAGAGGTTGCCGATGATCCCGCTGCCCAAAAACACGAAGCCTGGAAAGAACGCTTGCAGTCCGTCGCCGATGTTGACAAAAAGGTAGTAAGTGAATCCCCAGGCCACAAAGGCGTGCGCCAGGCTGGGGAGCAATCGCCGTTTGAACACAGTTCTCTGTGTGACGAAAATGATTCCGGCGTTGACGGCGCGGCGGAGGATTTCATCCAACCCGACCGCGCCCGCGCCGCGCCGCACGATACGGATGATGCGGTAGGCGGCCAGATAGGCCGTGTAGGCCGAACCCAAAGCCAGCAGTGTGAAGAGAATTTTTTCGATCAGGGTGAGCATGGGAACTCTCCGATTATTGCTTTCTTCCGTTCGGCTTCTGCTTCCGCTCCAAGAATTCATCCACATCTTTCTGCGCGGCCTTGTGCAGCTTGAGCAGATCGCGGTCATTGCCTTTGTAGCGGCGCAGTGTTTGGATGGCGCACGTGGCGCAACCGCGCATGGCGCGGAAGGAGTCCGTTTCACACTCCATGCACCCGTCCAGCCGGATCATCATCAGGCAAAACGCCAGCGCTTCGGGGTGATCCTCTTCGACGCTCAACACGCGGTCTACCAATCTCTGCCACTCCGCGCCGCGCTGGTCGCGCAGCATCGGAATGACGTAGGGCGGGAACATCAACTCATTCTTTGCGTACATAGGCAATCCCTTTTTGGAGACCCAAAGGGTTTTTGGTGCTTGTTTACCGTGAGAGCTATAGAACCGCTGAAACGCTGAAAACACTGATTTCGCTGAGGGTCTCTGCGGGCAAATGACTGCCTTCAGCGTGTTCAGCGCCATCAGCGACTCAGCGATTCAATGGGCTGGCGGCGCAGACTCACCACACGGTAAACACGTACGATTTTTGAAACCCTTAGGCTCTGAAGTCTACTTGCAAAAATGAAATCGTCAATATGCAGATTCATGCTATCGGGCTTGTTGGGCGGCTGGGCGGCGGGGTTACAGGCGCGGGCAGAGTCTCCGCCGGAGTGAAACGGCGGCGCGCGGCGAGGTCGGTCGAGGCTTGCGCGATGAGCGCGCCGCACAAACGCAGACTCAATCGGCGCCACATCGCCACCGCTTGCGTTTGTTCGTAGGCTTGCGGCGCGCGCGGGCTGTAGGCGGCTCGCGCGTAAAGATCGATCAGCCAGCGCACATCCGGCGCGATAGACGCGCCGGTTCTTCTCCAGCGTTTTTCTTTCGACAATTGAAGAGCGCGAACCGAAAACGCTTCGGCGAACTCGTAGGGCGTGTCGCTCGCGCCGCTTCGCACGCGCAGCCATTTCGCGAAACGGCGAAGACGGCGGTAGATCGCCGTCGCCGCGTCCGTCGGCGACAGGCGGCGCAGCACCCAACCGTCGGCAGTGAAGATGGCGGCGGCGGCGAACACGATCAAACCGATGCCGCCTAACGGCCACTGCCACCAGTTTTTGCTCAACGCAAAACGCGGCGCCGCCGCTTCGCTGGCGAAAGCCGATTCATCCAACACCGGCCCGGACTCGGCGGCGCGATCGATAACCGTGCGGGCGGCGGTCGGCTCGAACTCGATCCAACCGTAACGCGGGAAGTACACTTCGACCCACGAGTGCGCGTCGGCTTCGGTGACGAGATAACGTCCCTTCGCCACATCGTACGTTCCGCTGGCATAACCCACCACCAGCCGCGCCGGAAGGCCGGCGGCGCGCGCCAACACGACCATGCTCGAGGCGTAATAATCGCAGTAGCCGCGTTTCAAATCGAAAAGAAAATAATCCACCAAGTCGCGGCGCGGCGGCGGCGCAGGCAGGTCGAGCGTGTAGGCGAAATTAGTTCGCAGATATTTTTCTATAGCGCGGGCGCGGTCGTACGGAGTCGGTTCGGTGGCGGTGATGTCGCGCGCAAGTGACAACACGCGATCAGGCACGTCATCCGGCAGGGCGAGGTAACGAGTACGCACCCACGACGGGTAGGCCGCTCCGGCTTCGCGCAATTGATCTTCGCTCGTCGTCGGCACGGCGGCGATGGCTTGATAACTCGCCGCTTCCGTTTCCGCGCCGAAGGCGTCTTGATCGGATCGCCAGGCGACGGTGTAATCGTGATCGATGGAGACGAGCGCGCCGCCGACGTAGACCAACCCGCCGAGGTCTCCGGCGAACTGGACTTGCTCACTCACTACCCGCTGATAAGGCGGCACGGGATCCAACGCCCGATCTCCCGCTTCGTATTTGAGTGACTCCAAACCGCCCGTTGCCCAGCCGCGTCCGGTGTATCGATCATACGTGGTGCTTCGCCAGTAGTAGCGCGGCGGCGCGCTGGACGGATTATCGTCGGTGGTGACGATCATCGCCACTTCTTTCGAAAGTTCCGGCCCCGAACCGACGAGATGGCGGCGCGGCATGCCCGGCACGCGGACGTTGTCAAAGGCCGAGGGCTTGCCCGCTTGCTGTTGCAATCCGAGCGAGTTGGGAAGCACGGCGCTGTCGTCGCGCACCGCTTCTCGTATGGGCTTGTTGAAGTAGTTGACGAGGTCGTCAATGGAGAAGGCGGGCGCGGCGGCGGCGGCGAGGATGAGGAGGAAGGATATCGGCACGACGGCGAGGGCAAGGTCGCGCGGCGCGTCTTCAAAATAATCCACCCCGGCGGATTGCCAATAACTCGCTCGCGCGTCGAAGGCGATGACGGCCAGCAAGAGCAAAGTGGCATACAACATCAGAAGCAAAACCGAGATATTGCCGCCGGTGTAAAACAAACTGACCGCCAGCACGACCATCGCCGGAAGCACGCTCGTCAGCGGTTGATCTTTGCCGCGAAGCGCCCAGCCAGCCCAGGCGGCCACGAACCAGACCAGCAGACTCCAAGTGATGGCCGCCACCACCGGATCGAAGGCCGGTTCGCCCGCCGCTACCGATTGCATCCAATCGCGCAGGCGGAAGATCAGGGTGTTGACGTTGGCGAGCAGATCGAGCGAGGCGAGCAAGTACGGCGCGGAACGGGGCGCGACGCCGAAAGGCCAACGGGCCAATTCAAATAATAGCCGCATGGACTCGGTGAACACCGAAAGGAACTTGCCGCTCAAATGCCCGACGCGAACGAGAATGATCTCGACTCCTATCGAGGAGGCCGTGAGCGCGGCCAACCCGGATCGCAGACGCAGTTCCGCGACGATCCAACCGATTACGACTCCGGCGAAGGCGACCGAAAGAAGCAAGCTCAGGTCGAGGCTCTTAACCACGCCGGCCAGCCCGGCGGCAACGCTGTACATGACGACGATGAGCAAAGCCAGCGATATTAATTTGCGCCGGCCGAAATTCTGTCTCACCCCAACGCCCTCCAAATGGACTCTCGCTGCGGCCCGACGCGCACGGCGCGCCCGGTGGGCATAATCCGCCATCCGCGTTGGGCCGGGCGCAGTTCAGGGCGATCCAGCAAGTTGCGCGTGATCGAGTAATGCGCGATGTCCAACTCCGACAACAAAGTTCTCATGCCAAGCGTGTCGCCTGCGCCGCCAAACGAAACGGGGTCGAGCAGAAGCACGGTCGCCACTGCGCCGCGATTAAGCAGTGGAATTAACGATTCGATCCACTGGCTATCGAGCGAGGGCGTGATGACGACGAGGCTGGCGATTTGATGGAACGAGGGACGGGCGTGCGCCAACACGTCGGCCAGGGAGCGCGAGCCGAGGGTGGCCAGCGCCAGGGCGCGCAGAATTTCCCAACGTTGGCCGTCCCCCGGCCTGGGCGGCAGCCACGTCAGATCGTCGCCGCGCGAAGCGGTCACCAGCCCCACCGCGCGGCCGGATCGCAATCCAGTATCGGTCAACGAGGCCGCCAGAATAACGCCGTGCTCTTCGGTGGAGTCCGCCCCCCGGCCGGCTTGCGCTCCGGAGTCCATGTCGAGAAAAATCCACCAGTCGCCGGAGGGCGTGCTGTCGAACAGTCGCACATAAATCTCGTCGCGGCGGGCGGTGGTGCGCCAGTGGATCAGCCGCGTGCTGTCGCCCGGCAGGTATTCGCGCACTCCGGAAGTGATCACGGTGCGCTCGAACGTGTTCGCGCGGGCGCGGCCATCTCCGGCGCGGCCGCCCGGGGCCACTTCAATGGTCGGTAGCGGCACAACCGGCGGCATCACCATCAGCGTGGTCGTCGCCGGGAAACTGACGGTGACGGTGTAAAGCCCGAAGGGATCGCCGGTTCGCATTTCCATCGGGCCGAGCAGGAACACGCCGCGCCGGTTGCACACCCCGTCCGAAAACCACTGGCGCGAATTGCGGAAGCCGATGCCGATGACGCGGCTGGCTTGATAGTCGGGCAAAGTCGAATGATCGACGATCTCGACCCACAGGCCCGGCAGAAAGCTTTTGTTGGTGAGCGTGAAACGTTCCTGCATCCAGTCGCCCACCTGCACCCAGCCCAGGCGCATTTCGCGCGTGAGTCGCAGTCCCAGCATGAGCGATGCGGCCCACACAAAACTGAGCACCCACGCGCCGCCCAACCCGACGAGCAGAATCACCCACACCCGGTAGGGCGCGATCAGCTGCAAGCCGATCAACACGACGACCAGCGCGGGCAGTAGACGATTGTTGAGGGTGAGGCGTTTGGCCGTTTCGCGTGGCATGTGGCCGCTTTTGATCCGCGAAGGACACGAAGGAACACTAAGATTTCCTTCGTGTCGCTTCGTGTCCTTCGTGGATCAGCATCAGTTTCCGCGTTTCATGTCCCCGCCAGGCACGCTCATCTTGCCGAGCATGTCATGCACCAGGGCTTCGGCGTTGAGGTCACGCAGGCGCGCGCCGGGGGCGAGGATGATGCGATGCCCCAGCGCGGGGACGGCCAGGGCTTTGATGTCGTCGGGCAAAACGTAGTCGCGCCCATGAACGGCGGCCCGCACTTGTCCGGCGCGGTACAGCGCGAGCGATCCGCGCGGGCTGGCGCCCAGATACACTTCGGCATGTTTGCGCGTGTCGCGAGTCAATTCGACAATATATCGCTTCACCGGCGGGGCAACGAACACCGACTTCGCCGCGTCCTGCGCTTCGCGCAATTCCTCCACCGAGGCCACACGATCGATCTCCTCAAGGGGGTGATGAAATTGCTGGCGCTCCAGCACTTGAATTTCGTGTTCGAACTCCGGGTAGCCGAGTCGGATGCGGAGCAAGAAACGATCTAACTGGGCTTCGGGGAGTGGAAAGGTGCCTTCGTGTTCGATGGGGTTTTGCGTGGCCATCACCATAAACGGTTCGGGCAGGGCATGTGTCACGCCGTCCACCGTGATCTGCCGTTCTTCCATCGCTTCCAATAACGCGGCTTGCGTTTTCGGCGTGGCGCGGTTGATCTCGTCGGCCAGGACAATTTGCGCCGCCAGCGGCCCGGCGCGATATTCAAACTGGCGCGAGGCCTGATTGAAAATGGAAACGCCGGTCACGTCGCTGGGCAGCATGTCTGGCGTGAACTGGATGCGGCTGAACGAGCACCCCAACGATTTCGCCAGACTGCGCGCCAACATCGTCTTGCCAACGCCAGGCACGTCTTCGATCAACAGATGCCCCTGCGCAAGCAGGCCGATGAGCGCCAACTCGATGGCGCTCGCTTTGCCGACGATCACTTTTTCGATGTTAGCGCTGACGCGCCGGGCGAAGGTTTCGATGGAAGGCATATGATTTTTCCGTATAATTTTGCGGCGAGCCACAATGATAACACGGCGACGGAGAAGAACGCGCCCGCACAAAATGTGGTGTGTACGCGCGGCCTTCGCGGTGAGCGCCGGGTGTTGTTATAATCGCACCCTATGCAAATAGATCGCCGCCTCACCAGCAATCCTGCGCCCCTCCGCCCGCGCCGCCAGTTCAAGCTCCCGCTCGGCGGCTTTCGCTTTTGGCTCACCCTCTCCGCCATCGGCCTACTCGGATCGCTGATCGTGTTGGCCGCGCAGTTGTTCTTGTTCGCGCGCTCGCTCGAAACATTGCCGGCCGGTTTGACCATCGGCGAGGTGCCGGTGGGCGGCTTGAGCAATAAAGAAGCCGAACAGCGGTTGAGGCAAGCGTACGCTTCGCCCGTCGTCCTCGATTATCGCGGCAATACGATTCAACTCGAGCCGACGCAAGTGAATTTTCAGCTCGATACAAGCGCGATGTTTTCGCAAGTTGTCCTGGCAGAGTCATCCGGCTCGGTGTGGGCCGACCTATGGGCCTATTTGTGGAGTGCGCCACCGCCCGCGCCCAAACCGATTCCACTGCAAGCCAGCTACGATCAAACATCGCTGGAAACGTTCCTCGCCGACGTGGCCGCCCGCTACGATAACATCGGCACGCCGGCGCAGGCGGACCCCAGCACACTCGGCTTCATCCCCGGCTCCAGCGGCTACAAACTTGACAAAGACTCCGCGTTCACGTTGATCAACGCCGCGCTCCGTTCACCGGCCAACCGTGCCGTGGCTCTGCCGGTGAACGATTTCGCCCAAGCCCCGCCCACCTTCGACACCCTGGCCGATCTGCTCCGCGCCGACATTCGCCTGCATCAGTTCAGCGGAACGGTGAGCATTTACATTGCCGACCTCGACAGCGGCGACTCGTTGAGTATTGCGATGAGCAACCTTCAGCCGATTGACGTGGGCGGCGGTATTGCTTATTCGGGCATGAGCACGATCAAGATTCCGGTGATGGTCACGTTCTTCCGCCTCAAAGACGACGCGCCCACTCCCGATGAACGGACTCTGCTCGACGGAGTCTTTGCCGAGTCGGCCAATGCGTACACCGATCTCCTGCTTGGCATCATCGGGCAGGGCAGTGGGCTGGCCGGCGCGAACACGGTGAGCGACACGATGGACGCGCTCGGCCTGCACAGCACCTATCTCGCCGGATTGCTGGATACGCTGGGCGCGATCACCACTGCCCGCCGCACGCCCGCCAACTCCCGGGCCGACATCAACCTCAACCCCGATCTTTACAACCAGACCACTGCGCCGGACATGGGACAACTGCTGGTGATGATTTACGATTGTTCGCAAGGGCGCGGCCAACTGATGGAAACCTTCCCGGACAAATTCACCGCCGACGAATGTCAAAAGATGATCGATTTGCTGAAAGAGAATACCGTCGGGCCGATCTTCGTTGCCGGCGGCTCGCCCGGCGCGACGGTGGCGCACAAACACGGCTGGGATTTGCTTCCGCTGAACAACGTCGGCGACGCCGCGCTGGTGTTCTCCCCCGGCGGGAATTACGCCGCGTCAATTTACGTCCACCGCGACGAGCCGGTGCCGTTCGACGACGCCAACCGGCTGATCATTTCGCTGGCGACGGGGGTGTTTAAGTTTTACAATAGGTAATCGGTTGTAGATTGTGTTTCGGTGATACAATTCCAATCAGAGCAGAGATGAAGACACTTCCTGAAGGTTTGTTAGATGAAATCACGCGGCGGTTGGTCGTCGAACTGTAGCCGGAACAGATTATTCTGCGAGTTTTTGTTTTTGAGGAGGACCGACTCCGATGAAGCCCACCACTCTGCGCGCCGCATTCTCATTTCTGGTTTTGGCCGCGTTGGCCTGCAACTTGGGGGCGAGCGGCGCGGGGCAATCGCCTGCGACTCCCGCAGTCGCCCCGGTCGCGCCAGCAGCGATTGCTACGGCAACGCCGCCTCTGACGCCGACGCAGGAGCCCTCGCCCACACCCGAACCGTTCTCCACACCGGATCCGACTCCCTTCGTGACTGGCCTGACTGCGAATCTCCAGGCGCGCGTGGCGTCGGGTGAGTGGACTCTGGAGGAGGGGTTGGTCACGACATTGCAGTTCCTTGCAGGCGAAGTGAATATTGAAGCGATCGGCCAGGCGGGTGTTGAAATACACAGCTATGCAGGAACCGGCGTGCTTCGCACGGCTCGAAACTATCTCCAATCGGGCGCCGACGAAGCGACCAAAACTGAACTTCAGCGTTTGATTACGTTGATCCTGCCCGATGCGGAGACGTTAAAACGTTTCGCGCAACCGGCGCAGGCGCAGACAGGCGGCAGTGCACACCTGGCTCGCCTCAACGTGCAGCCGGAAGAGGAAGTGTGCCGGAGACTGTGGGCGGACGGATGGCCGGAAGGGTCGACGGCCGTGTGTTTTGAATATCGCACGGTGGAAGTGGGGGAGCAAAAGTACGAGATCTTTTATCCGCGCAACTGGCCGGCGGATGACCCGCGCCGCGCGTTCTTCGAACCCACCGTCGACGCGGTCCGGGATTCGGCGGCAACTTTTTTCCCGCGGTTTGGCGCGATGCCCTCCTCAACAACCATCGTGTTCACCCTTCTACCGGATCCCGAATTTCCCGACGCTTACGCGGCGGCGGATCAGGCGGCGGAAAATGGCACTTGCCGGGTCGCCATCCTTCCGCCGGGCATAGGGTTGAGCGCAGGTGCTTTCAAACAGACTCTTGCGCACGAATTATTCCATTGTTTTCAGTTTAAAAATTACTGGGCCCAAACGGGCGACGCACACAGCCTTTGGTGGATGGAGGGCACGGCGGAGTATTTTGGCAATGTAGTCTATCCAACCGTCAACGCCGAGTCCGAGTTCTGGGGTGACTTCGACGTCAACTCCCTGGGCACGTCGTTGGTCGACATGGAGTACCAGAACGTCGTCTTCTTTCAATATCTGGCGAATCGGGTCGGCGACGAGGGCGTTCTGCGGTTGATGGACAGCATGCC
>CAYYCF010000049.1:0-3562 GCA_964470235.1 uncultured Anaerolineales bacterium
TCCATCTCCTCTTCCTTCAGCCTCAACCCCGCTGCGCCCAAACTGTCCGCCAGTTGCGCCGGAGTGTTCGCGCCGACGATGACCGACGTTACCTGTTCCTTGCCCAACAGCCAGCCCAGCGCCATTTGCCCTGGAGTCTTTCCGCGCGCCTTGCGGAGCGCTTCCAGTTTGTCGAGCAGATCGAAGTTCTTGTCGTTCAACAATTTCTCCACACTGCCGGAGCGTTTGCTTTGCGGCAGAGGCCCTCCCCGGCGGTATTTGCCGGTGAGGAAACCGCGGCCCAGTGGGCTATAAGGAATGACGGCCAGGCCGTAAACTTTGACCGCCGGGTAAACGTTCTCTTCAAACGTCTGCCGCTCCACCAGAGAATAATGAGGCTGGATGGTGGCGTATTCGGGCAGGTCGTTGCGTTGCGAGGTTTGAACGGCGTCAGCCAGTTGATCGCCGTTGTAATTGGAACAGCCGATGAAGCGCGCCTTGCCTTGCTTGATCAGATCGTCGTAGGCGCGCAGAGTCTCCTCGATGGGCGTGTCCGTGTCCGGCGAGTGGCTCTGGTACAGGTCAATGGTCTCCGTTTGCAAACGGCGGAGCGAGTCCTCGACGGCGCGCATGATGTGAGCGCGGCTCAACCCTTCGCCGTCCGCGCCGTCCCACATGCGCCCGCGCACTTTGGTCGCCAGCACAATCGCATCGCGGTTGCGCTTGCGTTTCATCCATTCGCCGATAATGGTCTCCGCTTCGCCGCCGTGCAGCCCCTCGCCCCAGCGCGAATAAATGTCGGCGGTGTCTATGAAGTTGCCGCCCGCCTCCGCGAAGGCGTCCAGCACCGTGTGCGACGTGGCCTCGTCCGTCGTCCATTTGAATTGCATTGTGCCCAAACAGATTTCAGATACTTTCAGGCCGGTCTTGCCGAGTGCGCGGTATTCCATTTCGGTATCCTTTAGGGTGAGCCTTTTTTGACAACGAATGAAACGGATGGGAACGGATTTTTCTATTTTTCATTATCCGTTCAAATCCGTTGCATCCGTTGTCAATTATAGTCCTCAGTTATAATCACGCCACGTTTAACTCTAAAAGGGAAACCCCATGACAGACTTCGCCGCAATAGACAAATACATCGAAGATCATCTCGACGACTCCATCGCCGAGCTTTCTCGCCTGTGCGCCCAGCCCAGCGTGTCGGCGCAAGGGTTGGGGATCAACGAATGCGCCGAACTGGCCGCCCAAATGCTCCGCCAGCGCGGCTTCAAGGTGGAGATTATCAAAACGGCCGGCAACCCGGTGGTGTACGCCGAAGCTGAAGGCCAGAGCGATAAGACCCTGCTCTTCTACAATCATTACGACGTTCAGCCGCCGGAGCCGCTCGACCTGTGGGACTCGCCGCCCTTCGAGCCGACTCTGCGCGACGGCAAATTATTTGCGCGCGGCGTGAGCGACGACAAAGGCCACATCCAATGCCGCCTGGCCGCGCTCGACGCCATCAAGGCCGTCACCGGCTCCTATCCCTGCCGGATCAAATTTGCCATTGAAGGCGAAGAGGAAACGAGCAGTGTGAACCTGGAAGAGTTTGTCGTCAGCCACGCCGACAAGTTGAAGGCCGATGCGTGCGTGTGGGAATTCGGCGGCGTGGATCACGAAGAACGCCCGGCGCAATATCTCGGCTTGCGCGGCATTTGCTACGTGGAGTTGAGCGTGAAAACGGCCTCGCAGGACGCCCATTCCGGACTCGGCGGCTCGATCTTCGCCAACGCCGCCTGGCGCTTGGTGTGGGCGTTGAACACGCTCAAAGATCAAAACGAGCGGATTCGCATCCCTGGCTTTTACGATGCGGTGAAGCCGCCGAGCAAGCGCGACCTTGAATTGCTGGCGGCGCTCCCCGACAACTCGAAGGATTTGCTCGAACGCTACGGATTGAAAGGCTTTCTGAAAGGAATGAAGGGCGGGACGGAATTGCGCCGCGAGGAAGTGTTCGTGCCGACCTGCACCATTTGCGGCCTGACATCGGGCTATCAAGGGCCTGGGTCGAAAACTGTTTTGCCGGCGCAGGCCAGCGCCAAAGTGGATTTCCGCCTGGTGCCGGATCAAGACCCGAAAGATATTGCGGTGAAACTCCGCAAGCATTTGGATGCCGAAGGATTCCCGGATGTGGAGATTGATTACCTGGGCGGCGAGAAACCAGGACGCACCGATCCGGATCATCCTTTCGTCAAATTGACCATCGAGGCCGCCCGCGAAGCTTACGGCAAAGAGGTCGTCGTCTCGCCCATGGTGGGCGGCTCAGGCCCAAATCACGTATTCCTCGACACTTTGCATCTGCCGATTGTGACCGCCGGTGTGGGCTACCCCGGCGGCCAGGCGCACGCGCCCAACGAGAATCTGGTGATCGATCATTTTATTTCGGGGACGAAGCACACCGCGCGGATCGTGGGGAAGTTCGGAGCGATGAAGTGACAGGGGACAAATCTCACCGCGAAGGCGCGAAGAGCGCAAAGAACTTCCCTTGTTATTCTTCGTGTTCTTGGCGTCTTCGCGGTTCAAACGGGCTTTTTACGGTGGAGCCACTGATTATCGCTTGACGATCTTGAAGATTGCCCTCCACCCGCCGACGAACGCAAACCCCACGCCGTAAGTGACCCACAGAAAGACGGTTGGCACGACGGCGCGGCCAAGCAGAAGCGAGCGCAGAAGTATTGCCAGCGGCACGGCCACCAGCCAGGCATTGAGCGTGCGGCCCATGAACGGCCAAAAGGCGGTGTTCGGGTCAAAGGCTCTGAGGATGAAGGCGGCGGCCAGCCATACGAGCACAAACGGCGCGCCGCCGCGGAGCGCGTTGAGAATCGGGTGCGTCGTGTCGCCGATCTCGTGCGTTTCCTGACCGATGGCGACGAAGGCGACTAACGCTGCGAGATCGCCCGCGAGAAGAATCCAGGTTGAGAGTCGTTTCATTTGTAAAGACGACGGACGATTGACGGTGGACGGCGGTAAGCGTCGTCCTTCGTCAGTCGTCGTTTGTCAGCCTTGCTCCGCAGTTCGAACAGAACTTCGCGTCTTTGGCATTCACGAAGCCGCAGTTCGCGCACGAGTCCGGTTGGACCGAGCCGAGCGGCGCGCCGCAATGACTGCACTCGCCTGCGCCCACCGGGTTGGCCGTGTCGCAGTACGGGCAGGCGGTCGTCTTCAACCGCGCCGAAATTTCTTTTGACGCGCCGACGCTCTTGGTAAAGCGCTCGATGGCCGTCCACACTTTTTCCGGCAGTTGCAAGGACTCGACGTCGGCGGCCACATCGTCAATGCGGCCCAGCAGGTTGATCGGATTCAACAAAGCCGAGAAGGCCGTCTGCCCCAGCGATGCGGCCACTCCCATCCACTCCTGCTCGCCGATGGCCACCAGCACGCCATCTTCATGCTCTTGAATGACGACGCCGAGCGCGGTGCTGCCGCCCGACGCCCGGTGGGAGGGCGTTGAAATCTGCACCGTCATTTTGTCCGGCGCGCCGCTTTTTTGCGCGCGCAGGTCGCCGCGGTTGAATTCGCCGATGAGTGCGTCCGCCAGATCGTCGGG
>CAYYCF010000049.1:3662-9563 GCA_964470235.1 uncultured Anaerolineales bacterium
CCTGATGACTTCCCTCCCCGATCCAGAGAAACTCGAATCCGAAGCCCTGCACGCGTTGGGCCAATTCGCCGGCGCCAGCGTGCTGGAAGTGGGCTGCGGCGATGGCCGCCTCACGCGCCATTACGCCGCGCAAGCCGCGCGCGTCATCGGCATGGACGCCGACTCCGGTGAAATTGCCCTGGCGAAAAAGGAACTTCCAAAACGCTGGCGTTCCAAAATCTCTTTCCACTTGGCCGACGCCGAGGCGCTGCCTTACCCCGCCGCAAGTTTCGATCTGGTGGTGTTGGCCTGGTCGCTTTGATGCGTCACTCCTTCGGGCATGGTTCATGCCCTCCACGAATCATGGCGCGTCACCCGCGACGCCGTGCTGGATGTTCGCCCAATAGTCGGCGATCCGCAAGTGATTGTGCGTGATCGCAACGGGAGCGAAACCGTGTGCGGCGGCTTGCGTTGGGATAGCCCCGACCCCGAAGGGCATCCCGAAGCCGACGCGGCGTTGGCTCAAGCGCTGGCCGAAGGCTGGTTCGCGGCCGCCGCCTCACGCCAATTCGACTGGGTGGATGTGTTCAAATCGGCAGATGAATTGGCAGAAACGATTCACGACGAATGGGAACGCGACATGGACGAGGAGACGACTCTGCGATTGATGCGCGGGATGCGCCAGGCCGGGCGGGGGGCGGAGGCGATGATTCGTCAGGCGATTCGGATTCAATTGTTGAGGAAGGTATAATTCCTCTCATGCGCCGCACAGCTAAATTCCTTTTCATCTTCACCGCCCTCGCCGGGTTCATTGCACTTGCCATACTAAATAGCGGCGCGCTGTATGCGGCGCAATTGCCCACCGAAACTCTGCAACCCACCGCCACCTTTGGCGGCCCCACCGTGTTTGTCTCCGAGCAAGTGAACGTGCGATCCGGCCCAGGCACAAACTACGATCAAGTGGGCGTGATGGTGGCCGGGCAAACGGCCGCCGCGTTGGGGCGTTCGACGGCGGGCGAATGGATTCAGATCGAATATCCTGGCGGACCCGGCAACCGCGCCTGGGTGTTCGCATTGTTGGTGGCCCTGCGCGCCGGGACGTTGGATGCTCTGCCCGTTGTCGATCCCCCGCCGACTCCGACACTGCCGCCGACTCCCACGCTGGAATCCGGCTTGGCCGTCGAGTCCACCGCCACGCCCACGCATTTGCCCACCTTCACTGCCGCGCCGCCCGTGGCGCAAGCCACGTTCCAAACCCCCGATCTCGGCGGCGGCGGCTTCCCGCCCGCGATTGCGATCATCGGGCTGTTTGTGATCGGCGTGTTTGCCGGTGTGGTGGCGGTGTTGAGGCAGAGGGGATAGAATCGGGAAGACGGCCAGCGAGTAAATATATGATCAACCGTACGGTAACAGACAAAGACATCTCTGAAATGGCAAGACGGATCGTAGCGGCGGCGAAACCCGTGAAAGTGATTCTGTTTGGGTCACGGGCGCGTGGCACCGCGCGTGCCGCCAGTGACGTGGATTTGTTGGTCATTGCTCCCGATCCTGTCTCGCGTCGCCGTGAAGCCGTTCGTTTGCGGGGCTTGTTGCGCGACTTCCAAACGCCGATCGACGTTGTCGTCTTCAACCAGTCGTTTGCTGAGCGCTATTGGGATATCCCCGGCACATTGCTGTATTCCGCATTTCGCGAGGGGAAAGTGTTGTATGGCGGGTGAAATCGAAAAGCGCCAGCAGGAACTTGCGCGTATCCTCCTTGAGAAAGCGAAGCAGGATGTGGAAGCGACACGCGAGCTTGCCGACTCAAGGCGCGTCGCAGACGAAATCGTTGGCTTCCACGCTCAGCAGGCGATTGAAAAAGCGCTGAAAGCAGCTCTAACCCGGCAGGGCAAAGAGTTCGATTTCACTCATGATTTGATCACGCTCTTTGAGCAAGTCAAGGCGGCCGGGCTCGCACCGCCTACCGATGTTGAAGAGGTCGAGGACCTAACTGCCTTCGCCGTTCAATTCCGATATTCGCTATACGACGACGAACCGCTGGAAAGAAGAGCCGCTCTCGACGTAGCGCAACAGTACACTGATTGGGCCGATAAAGTTATTGAAAGCCCGCTGAAGGCAGATGGCTTAGAGAAAATTGATGGCGAGTGAACCGGGAATCTGCCTTAGCAGGCGTCCAGCCGCCCACGCGTGGGCTAGAAGCAATACTGTTTTGATAACGTAGTTTCGCCCCTTGTGGGCGGGCACAAGGCCCGATGCTACGGCCTTATCTAAACAGTATTGGCTCTTAGGCCACGTTGAATCGCGTGTAGTGATATTGAATTAATCCATCGCGCAGGCCTAGAGTGTCATTGCCGTCGTTGACGCTGCCGCTGTTGCTCACCGCCGACCAGGTGAATACGACGGACGTGTCCTGCGCGCGTGAGTCGAGCAGGGTGAAGGCCGCGCCGGAGAGCCGGTTAACCAACAAGTCGGTGTAATAGTCGCGAATGGATGTCATCCCGACGGCAGTTCGTTGGGCGGTGACGTGTGCCGCGTTGGGCTGATACAAGGCGACGACGGCGTCAATGTCGCCATTGTTCAATGCTTGAAACAGCCGGCCCAAAATGTCGGAACTCTGCGGCGGCCATGCGGGTTGGGCGGCGACGCCCGTTCCGGCGGAAGGCGTAGACGGCCAGTCGAATTGGGCGACGGCATCCCACAGATCCGTGTTGTCGGCCGACGTGGCCCAATCCCACGAATAGGCGCTGGCCGCGTCTAACCCTAGCTCCCGCGCCTTTTGAAAGAATCGTCTGAGATCGTCCGGTGTTGCGCGCCAGCCGCCCGTGCCGTAGGCCGACCCCGTTGGCACGACCGGGCGCGCGTAACTCACGATGGAAGTGCTGGAGAATTCGGCGACCGCGCGCGCGAGTTGGACATCGGGGTTGTGTGATTGCTCCCAATACACCTGCGGCATATTGAGGTCGCACTTCTCCAGGAACTCTCGCCACGGTATTTCTTTGTGGTAAGACGGAAAGCGATACGAACTGAGCGCCACGGGGAGATCGGGCAGACCGGCGCGCAGTTCGTTCATGAACGTTCGGGCGGCGGCGGCTTTGCCGGATTGTTTGTATTCGGCCTCGGCGTCGATCACGTAACCATCCAGCCGGAGTTGCTGGCATCTCTGCACGGCCATCCGCGCCTCGCCCGAGGGGTCGTTGCCTTTGACGTAGTGCCAGCCCCACACTTGAATGCCGCGATTGCGGAGCGCATTGACAACCGGCGTGGTAATGTCGTTGTTGTTGCGGTCGAAGCCGAAAGCGAAAGTAGTGTCGGCGATTTTGACCAGGACGTGTGACAGGTTAGCGGCTTGCGCTTTTGCGGCGATAGCTTCCGCGTCGGCGGCTTCGCAGTTTTTAAGTTGCCAGGTATAAAAACCTTTGCCGGTGAGGGACATAGAACCTCCTGTGACGAAAGACGATGGACGACAAACGGCTGGCTGTTATGCCTCCCGTCATCGTCGGCGGTCTTTCGTCTATCTTCGTTTATAGCACACCTCCGTTAGATAGACAACACGATACTTTGCGCTTCGGGCGGCTTTGATAAAAGTCGCGCCAACCGTTATACTGCCCCGCATGAAGTTCGCTGATCTTCTGGAACAAATCGGCCCCTCGCTAACGCTGCAAGAGCGCTCGGACGTCGAGCGCGCTTACCGCCTGGCCGAGCAGGCGCACGCCGGGCAAAGCCGCGCCTCCGGGGAGGAGTACGTGACTCACTGTGTGGCCGTGGCCAAGATTCTGGCCGACATGAACATGCCCGCGCCGGTGATCGTGGCCGGGCTGCTGCACGACACCGTCGAAGATACGAATACCACCCTCGACGATCTGCGCCGCGAGTTCGGCGACGAAGTGGCGCAGTTGGTGGACGGGGTGACCAAGCTGACCAACCTGCCGCGTGTAACCAGGCACGACCGGCCGCAGACCGCCGACGAGCCTGAGCCTGAAGACGATTTTGACGACGAACGAAACGACCAGCGCGGCCGCGACCGCGAAGCCGAAACCATCCGCAAGACGTTTTTGGCGATGGTGGAGGACGTGCGCGTCGTGCTGATCAAACTGGCCGACCGTTTGCACAATATGCGAACGCTGAAGCACCTGCCGCCGGAAAGGCAGCGGCGAATCGCCCGCGAGACTCTGGACCTATTCGCGCCATTGGCCAACCGCATGGGCATCTGGCAAATGAAATGGGAACTGGAAGATCTAGGTTTCCGCTACGTGGAGCCGGAGCGATACCGCGAGATCGCCGGACTGCTGGATGAGCGCCGCGCCGACCGCGAAAAAACGATGGCCGCGATCATCCAAAAAATAAAGTCCGCGCTGGTCGAGCATCATATCGAAGCCATCGAAGTAAGCGGGCGGCCCAAACACATTTACTCGATCTACAAAAAGATGGCGCGCAAGCAGGCCAGCTTCGACCGGATTTTCGACGTGCGCGCCGTGCGAATTATCGTCGAGGATGCGCCGACCTGTTACGTCACGCTCGGCGTCATTCACGGCTTGTGGAATCCCCAGCCCCACGAATTCGACGATTACATTGCCACGCCGAAAGAGAATTTCTATCAATCGCTGCATACCGCGGTGTTGTACGACGACGGCAAGCCGTTGGAGGTGCAAATCCGCACGCCGGAAATGCACGAGAAGGCGGAGTTGGGCATTGCGGCGCACTGGCGATATAAAGAAGGCGGCAAGAAGCGGGACGAGGTCTTTGAAAAGCGCGTGGCCTATTTGCGGCAGTTGATGGAATGGCAGCACGACGTGACCGAAGGCCCCGCGTTTGTGGAAGCGTTGAAGACCGACGTGTTCCAAGATCGCGTATACGCCTTCACCCCCAAAGGCGACATCATCGATCTCCCGTTGGGGGCGACGCCCATTGACTTCGCCTACCACGTTCACACGTCGGTCGGCGACCGCTGCCGGGGGGCCAAGGTGAACGGCAAGCTCGTGCCGTTGAACAAGCCGTTGCGAACCGCCGATCAAGTGGAGATCATCACCGCCAAACGCGGCGGCCCCAGCCGCGACTGGCTCAACCCCGATCTCAGTTACATCAAGTCGGCCCGCTCACGCGAGAAAATTCGAGCCTGGTTCAAGAAGCAGGATCGCGAACTTAATATCTCTACCGGGCGCAGTCTGCTGGAACGCGAACTGAAGCGGCTGGGGATTGACGATCTGACTTACGAAAAGATCGCCTCGCTGTTCGACTTCGACAAGATCGACGATTTCTTGGTGGCTCTGGGCTGCGGCGACATTCACACGCAGACGGTGGTGAATCGGATCGTCGAGTATTTGCGCGCACAACAGGGCGGGGCGGAACAGTCGCTGCCGCCGCCGACGGTCGAGCGCCGGTCAAGCCGGGTGAGTAGCGCCGACGAGATTACGATTCAAGGAACGGGCGGCATGCTCACGCGCCTGGCTTCTTGCTGTAACCCGGTCAAGGGCGACGCGATCATCGGCTACACCACGCGCGGGCGCGGCGTGACGATTCACCGCCAGGATTGCCGCACGGCGCTTGACATGCGCGAGTCGGAGCGCGAGCGTTTGATTCAGGTGAATTGGGGCGCGGCGGAAAGCACGACCTACTCGGTGCCGGTTCGCGTCCAAGCGTACGACCGCGAAGGGCTGTTACGCGACGTTTCCACGATTGTGGCGGATGAAAAAGTGAACGTCACGCAGGTCACGGTGCCTACGGTGGAAAAGAATATCGCCAATATGCTGTTGACGCTGCGGGTGACCGACCTGGCACAGTTGACGCGCGTGCTGAATCGAATCGAACAGTTGCCCAACGTGTTAGACGTTCGCCGGTGGAAGCCCGGTTAACTTATCGGAGTCTTTCCAGGAAATGCCCAGAATTTGTTGAATTTCGTGGCGCAGGACGGCCGGCGAAAAGGGT
>CAYYCF010000049.1:9663-12076 GCA_964470235.1 uncultured Anaerolineales bacterium
GACGCCCAGTTCCCGGGCCCTGGCGCGGTAAACGGTGTCGGCGCGGACCGAGATCACCACGACCGGCGTTTCTGCGAAGCGCGCATCCTTGCGAAGTTCTGTCAGATAATCCAGCCCGGTCTTCCCTGGCAACATCATATCCAGCAATATCAAGTCGGGCTTTCGCTTGGCCAGCAGGAGGGTCGCCTCGTCGCCGGTCGTGGCTTGCAATAAGTCAATGGGGGCGTGTCTCAACACCAAGCGGATCAAGTTCGCGATGTCTTGGTTGTCTTCGACGCTGAGCACTACTTTGTGTTCGGTTGCCATAGATGACTCTATTCTAAACGGATCAGGAATTGCCGCAAGTGCAAAATACGCTTGACTCCGCATGGTATAATCGCAAACGATCAGCCAGGTTGACGATGGAAAACGCGGCGCCGGATAATCGATTCAGCAATGCTCTCTGTTTCTGAAGCGCTGTCAAGAGTCTTGTCCGATTTTCAATCACTGGGCGCCGAGCCGGTGGCGGCAATAGACGCGGCGGGCCGCGTTCTGGCTGAACCGGTTCGGGCAACGCTCAACCTGCCGCCCTTTGCCAATTCGAGTATGGATGGCTATGCCGTTCGCGCCGCCGACGTTCGCGGCGTGGCGGCGAATACTCCGGTAGCGCTCGCGGTGATCGGCGATGTGCCTGCCGGAGTGTTGCCGTCGGTAGCCGTGCGGTCTGGCACCGCCGTGCGTATCATGACCGGCGCGCAAGTGCCGGACGGCGCAGATGCGGTGGCGCCGGTCGAGGCCACCGACGATACTCGCTCCCCAGCCGGTGGGCCGCTGCCCGCCATTGTCCAAATACGCGAGCCAGTTCCCGCTGGCGCGAATATCCGCGCGGTCGGAGAAGATGTCCGGCTGGGCGAGGAAGTCTTGCCGCGCGGGACCCTTTTGCGTCCTTATGACATCGGCGTGTTGGCGGCGTTTGGCATCAGCCAGGTGGCGCTCGTGCGCCGGCCGCGGGTGGCTATTCTTGGCACCGGCGATGAACTCGTTAACATCGATCAAGTTCCCTCCGCCGGACAAATTCGAGATACGAATGGCGTGACGTTGACGGTGTTGGCGCGCAAATACGGGGCCGAGCCGATCCGGTTGGGTGTGGCGCGGGATCGTGTTGACGATGTGTATGCCAGACTCCTACATGCCGTCGAGAGCGGCGCAGATGTGATCGTGTCGTCGGCGGGAGTGTCCGTAGGGGCGTATGACGTGGTGAAGGCCGCGGTCGAGCGCGACGGCTCGCTTGTATTTTGGAAAGTGCGAATGCGCCCTGGCAAGCCCTTGGCCTACGGGCGTTTTCGCGGTCTGCCGTTTTTTGGATTGCCAGGCAACCCCGTTTCGGCAGTGGTGGGCTTTGAAATATTCGTGCGTCCCGCGATTTTGAAACTGGCCGGACGTCTTCGACTCGACAAGCCCAGAGTTGGCGTCTCGACAGCAGAGCCGTTGTATTCGGACGGACGCGAGAGTTACTTGCGGGCAGTGGTCGTCAGAGAAGGCGACCGATACATTGCTCACAGCGCCGGTGGACAGGGGTCCAATATGATTTCATCGCTGGCCCGTTCTAACGCGCTGGTGATCATTCCAGAAGGCGTGCGCGAGGCCCCGGCGGGTTCGAGGTTGGACGCCTGGATGTTGGATTGGCCGGAGGAAGTCTTCTAAACGATGATGACCCAACCCGAAACGGCGAAACCTGATCGCGCATTGCTTTGGCGTAGGCTTGCCATTGGGTTGGCGGCGATCGGTTTGATCGATTCGCTTTACCTGACTTGGGTCAAGTTGGCTCATGCGTCGGCTTTTTGCGCCGGCGTCGGCAATTGTGAAAGCGTCAATGCCAGCATTTATTCTGAAATCAACGGCGTGCCGATTGCCGCGCTCGGCGCCTGGGCGTATGCGGTGATGGCCGTTCTGCTGTGGTTAGAAGGGCGCGGCGGCGCTTGGGCAGACTGGGGGCCGTTGGCCGTATTCGGCCTGAGCTTCGGCGGGACGGTGTACTCCGCCTATCTGACTTATATTGAAGTAGCTGTTCTGCGGGCAATTTGCCCGTACTGCGTGATATCCGCTATTGTTGTTACATTGATATGCGTCCTATCGGTCACTCGTTTGTGGCGGCCGGGCACTCAATCATAATTTTGGAGGAGAAACTATGCCTCGTATTCGTTGCCATTACGAAGATTGCGTCTTCCTGGAAGAGAAGCACTGCGGCGCGGCAGCGGTAGAGCTAGACCCGGATTCCGGGTGTTTGACCTACTCGCAGGTAGACGAAGTTGCCGTTGAAGAAGAAGAGGAGGAGTGGGCAGAAGACGCTCTCGACGAGGAGGAAGAGGATGACCTGTACGAGGACGACGAAGAAGAAGATTTGGATGATGAAGAGGAAGAAGACGAGTATTAG
>CAYYCF010000050.1:0-12009 GCA_964470235.1 uncultured Anaerolineales bacterium
TAGAAGTGGGAAATTTTCTAGTCAAGCGCAAAATCCCCTATGCGATCATCGGCGGGCTTGCCGTTCAAGTGTGGGGCCAAGTTCGGTTGACGGCGGATGCTGATTTGTCCGTTGCCGCCCCTCTCACCACAGGCTCTGCCCCGCTTGTCCGCCTCATCACGGAGCATTTCCCTTCGCGCTCTGCCGATCCGGTTGACTTCGCGGCCAAGACTCGCATGGTTCTGATCACTGCCAGTAACGGAGTCGAAGTGGATATTTCGCTTGCGCTTCCGGGCTACGAAGATCAACTCTTCGCCCGCGCAGTGGATTACGAGATCGAACCCGGCCGGACCCTCAGGCTGTGCTCAGCAGAAGACCTGATCATTCACAAGTGCGTTGCCGGGCGCCCGCAGGACATCAGTGACGTTCAAAGCGTTGTTAAACGGCAGGGCAAGAAGCTGGACACGGCCTACATCCGCCGCTGGCTCAGGGATTTTTCTGACGTGCTTGCCAACCCCGACATTCTCGAAAGATTCGAGTCCGCCTGGCACAATCGTTAGGCGCTCGAATGCTCTCCTCCCTGCCTCGCTTCCCCACCGACCCAACTCGCCGCCTGACCCACGCGCTTATGCTGGCGCTGACGATTGCCGCGTGCCTCGTCACCTATCTGCTCAAGCCCGATGCCGGATGGAATCGGATTCTCACCATCGGCCTCGGCTACATTGGCCTTGCGCTCCTCGCGCTCACTCTGATTCTCGGCGCGTGGAATTTATTGCAAATCAAACAGCATCGCAATCCGGTCAACGTCAATTTGCGGCGCGATACGGGGATATGGGGCGGGCTGACCGGGACCGCGCACGCCCTCCTCGGCTTCACTGTGCATCGCGGTGGCGACATCGTCCAGTATTTTTTCAGGCGCACGCACGACGGCTTACAGCCGTTGACCGACGTATTCGGGTTCAGTAATTACACCGGCGCGGCAGCGGCGGTCATTCTGATTCTATTGCTCCTGCTTTCCAACGATCTTTCCGTGCGCCTGCTTCGCGGCCCGCTGTGGAAGTGGCTGCAACGGCTCAACTACGTTTTGATCATTCTGGTTCTGGCGCACACGTTCGGCTATCAACTGGCAGTACGGCGCGAGACCGTCATGGCGATGCTTGTGGTGGGTCTGACTGCGCTGATATTAATCGGCCAGTCCGTCGGAATGATGATCGCCTTCGCCCGTGGCGCTTCGAAATCTCCGGCGGTGTCTCCGGCGCGGGCCGTTATCGTGGTGACCGTCGCCGCGGCGCTGGTTGCCTGCAGCGTGGCGTTCAACATCGCGCCATTTCTGCTCGCCCGAAGCGGCGGAGTGCCAGCGGTTCCGCAACACCAACAAACATCGGTGCCGCACGACACGCCGGTTCCGCACAATCCGCCACACGCCACGCCGGCGCACGCCACACCGCCGGCGCATTCAACGCCATAGCCTATTGCGTAGCGCCTATTGCATATAGTCTGTCGCCGGACCGTCCGCGATAAGCCATCCGCGATAAGCCATTTGCTTGCCTTTTCGTCTTTATCTCACTACAATCTCCTTATGGAAGTCCAACCCGGACAAATGCTGGGGGCCTATCGGATCATCAGCCAGATAGGGCAAGGCGGCATGGCCAGCGTGTACAAGGCCTATCAGGCGGCGATGGATCGCTACGTGGCGATCAAAGTATTGCCCAGCCAGTTTGCCAAGAGCGCCGAATTCATGGGGCGCTTCCAGCAAGAGGCGCGCACCATCGCCAACCTCGAACACGCCCACATCCTGCCCATTTACGACTACGGCGAGAACGACGGCATCACGTATTTCGTGATGCGCTACCTCGAAACCGGCACGCTCAAAGAACGCATCACTTCCGGCGCGCTCACGCTGGCCGAAACCGACCGACTCTTCACGCAGTTGGCCGACGCGCTCGGTTACGCCCACGCGCGCGGCGTCATTCATCGCGACATCAAACCGTCCAACGCTCTCGTCGACTCGCACGGCGATCTCTTCCTCACCGACTTTGGCATTGCCAAACTGCTCGAAAGCGCGGCGCACTTCACCGCCTCCGGCGCGCTCACCGGCACGCCGGCGTACATGAGTCCGGAACAGGCGCGCGGCGAACGGCTGGACGCGCGTTCCGACATTTATTCGCTCGGCATCGTGCTGTACGAAATGGTCACCGGGCGCGTGCCGTTTGAAGCCGAAACCCCGCTGGCCGTCGTGCTCAAGCATTTGCAGGCCCCACTGCCTCTGCCGTCTACGATCAAACCCGATCTCGATCCGGCCGTCGAGCGCGTTCTGCTCAAAGCCTTGGCCAAAGATCCCAATGATCGATTCGCGACGACCGGCGAATTTCTCGCCGCGTGGAAAAAAGCGCTCTCGGGCGAAGTCTCTGCCGAAATGGCGGCGACAGGGGGAGCGGCCTCTGCTCCCTCCCGCGATACCATGCGCACGATCACCCGCGCCCCCACCGTGCCGTCAGCCGCTGATCAAACTGCCGCTCGCCGCGCGCTTCCCATCATCCCGATCTTGATCAGCCTTGCGGTGCTGGCGATCATCGCCGTCATGGCGGTGCTGATGATCAACTCACAAAAGAAGGCCGCGCCAACGGTCCTCCTTCCGGCAACATCCTCCGTTGAATCAACATCCACCGTTGCCGCCGCTGTGGACCTGACTGCCGCCGCACCGCTGCCGGTTGATTCGCATTGGTCATCGTGGACG
Source organism: uncultured Anaerolineales bacterium (assembly GCA_964470235.1). Classification (GTDB taxonomy): domain Bacteria; phylum Chloroflexota; class Anaerolineae; order Anaerolineales; family VGOW01; genus VGOW01. The sequence goes on from CAYYCF010000050.1 coordinate 2,717, forward strand.
GCGGGCAATACCGTTTACTCGGTTGCCGTGAGCGGCGGTCAAACGATCAGCGGCGGGCCGGGCGGCCTCACGGTGTGGAATCGCGCCGATGGGAGCATCGCTCGCCGTTTCACCACCGCCGACGGCTTGCCCGATGCCACCGTCAATGTAGTGTTCGTAGATGGAGACGGCACGCTTTGGCTCGGCACGAACGGCGGGCTGGCACATTTCGACGGCGAGAGTTGGACGAGCTACACGACCGAAGACGGCCTCGACAGCAACTACGTCACGGCGTTAGCGCGCATTGGCGACTCGCTCGTCGTCGGCACGCAATACTCGTACGACGGCGGCGGCTTGAACCTATTCGACGGCACGGGATGGACGCACGCGCCAAGTTTTCCGTCGGCCTCGCCGGATGAAAACCCCGACCTGCTTTCATACAACATCAACGCCATCGCACAGACTCCTACGGGCCAGTGGCTGGTGGGCACGACCAACGGCTTGGGAACATTCGACGGCGCGGCCTGGTCTCGCCTGTCCACTGCCGACGGCTTGCCCGATAACAACATCACAGCGTTGTTAGCCGACGCTAGTCAGGAGGCCTTGATTGGCACAAGCTCCGGCGCAGCTCGATTCGAAAATTCGAATATCAGTCCGATTGAGCAACTGCGCGGCGTGCAAATCAATTCCATCCTCCGCGCTCTCGACGGCGACCTTTGGTTCTCCGGCGGCGGCGGTCTGTGGCGCTTCGACCCAGGACGCGCCAATTGGGAATCGTATGCTGAACCGACCGGCGAGCTGCCGTCATTCACCATGTTCGGCGCGGCAATGGATAGTGACGGCGTGCTGTATTTTGGCAGTGAAACCGGCGGGCTGGTTCGATACGACGGGAAGGCGTTCACCACGTGGATGATTCCGGGCATCCCCTCGCAGGCCGCCTTCGAAAAAAGTTTCTCCGCGCCCGACGGTTTGCTATGGTTCGTCCAAGAATACGGCGCCAACATAGACACCTTCAACACCGCCGACGAAACGTGGGCGCAGTTGTTCAGCTTGCCGTGCGGCTGTGATCCGATGCTATTTGATCTGGACGGCAATTTGTGGGCCGGTGAGTACAACAACGGCTTCTGGATTATTGGCAAAGACTCGGCGACTCACATTAACTCCGCTCAGGGCATTCCTGCCGAGGCGCAGGTGCGGGCGGTGGCATTGATGGGCGACAAGTCGGCGTGGATTGGAACAGACTTGGGGATCATGCTGTTCGACGGCGCGACGGTGACGGGCTTCCTCGATGCCACCGCCGCCGGCCTGCCCGACATTCACGTTCGCGCGCTGTTCGCCGCCTCCGACGGCTCGATGTGGGTCGGCACGGAGTCGGGACTCAGCCATAGGCGGCCCGACGGAACGTGGGAACATTTCGTCGTCGGCAATCCGTTTAGCTACACCGTTCCTATCACCGACATTGCCGAAGACAGCGGCGGCGTGATCTGGGCCAGCACCGAGGGCGACGGCGTCTACCGATTTGCGGACGGCAACTGGGAGCATTTCACCTTCAACGATCCCGGTGTGGCCTTGCCTTCGTCCTATGTTCACAGCGTCACCGTTGCGCCCGATGGAAGCGTGTGGTTCGGCACGGCCTCCGGCGCGGCGCGCTTCAATGGCAGCGAGTGGCTGGCCTTCCGGCTGAGCGACGGTTTGATCAACGCCAACGTCAACGATGTTTTTGTTGACGGCAGTGGTGCGGCTTGGTTTGCGACGAGTGGCGGGGTCAGCCGGTGGGTGGGGCCGTAGAGCCGGGCGTATAATGCATTTGATTTCCTCTATGAGACAAGGAATATTGCCATGACATCCCGCGAAAAACTCGCCGCGCTCATCGCTCAAATCCCAGAAAACAATCTTCAACTTGCGCTTGAGTGGCTTGTGCCACTGGCAAAAGCGTCCTCTGCTTTGGGCGAAGAAAAGCACACCGAGCCGGAGACGATTGAGTTTGTCATTCACGATTCTCCGACGCGGCAAACACGGTTGCCGATACGACTTGTCGGCTCACGCCAACGTGTTGTAATGGAAACCGGCAGTGTTTCCGAAAAACATTTGGCGGCCATCAACGCGCTTTCTGAAAACGCGCGCTGGTGGATTACACATCGGCTGGAAGTCATCGCCCAATATCGGAACACACACATCGCAATTTCCCAGGGCGAAATTTTCGCGGGCAAGTCTTATTTTGATGCGTTGTCCCGCGCGAACGTCCGCCGCCCGGGCGATACCCCTTTTGTGATTCGCCTCTCCAATTCGGATCAGGCTGCCGTCGATGCGAATTGACGGGCTTTGGTTGCCAGACGAAACCGGCGTGATGCGCCCGGCTGTGTTTGGCCTGATAGAAATATCGGCGCGTGAGTATCCGGCTCACTTCCTTGTTGACACCGGCGCCGATCAATCGGTTCTCGGTTCCGATTTCGCCGAAAGACTTCAACCCCAAACCGTTTCCCTTCCTGCCGCTCGACTCGTTAGCGCGGGTGGAAATGTGGCGGGTTTCTTCGCGACGACAAAAGCGGTTTTCGTTGATGACGGCGGACGAAAGGTGTCTTTCAGCTTGACCTGTGCCGTGTTGACCGATCCTGCCCAAGCCAGCACTCATCTCTTGGGGAGAGACGTTCTCGATTATTTTGCGCTCATCTGTGATCGCGAAAGAGAGGTAGTGACACTCCTGCGCTCGCCGCACACTTATGTGATAACGAGTTGATCTTTCCGCTGCCGCCACATCGCAAATGTCTTCGGGAGGCAAATCCAACAAAAGACCATCAATGAAAACTTTCAGATTTTCGCTTATTCTTCTCCTCTCCCTCCTTGCCTGCAACCTCATCACCGCCACACCGCGACCGGCGTCCCCCACCGCCGCCCGCGTTGCCACCGAACTCTTCATTCCGCCGCCGGCGGCTGCGCCAGTCACGCCCTCCGAACCCGGCTTTTTTGTTGCCCTCGACGGCGACGACGCCAACCCAGGCACGTTTGACCAGCCGTGGCGCACCATCCAACACGCCGCCGACGTGCTCAACCCGGGCGAGACGGTTTACCTCCGCGCCGGAACGTACAGCGAGAACGTGATTCTGCGGCGTTCCGGCGCGCCGGGCGCCCCGATCTCTTTTGCTGTTTATCCTGGCGAGGCTGTGATTCTCGACGGCGGCGGTTCGCTCAGTTCTGCGTTTGAAACCGATTTCAGCGAACCCGACCCCAGAGCGTCGGACATAAGTATCAGCGGCTTCTCGATTCAAAATTACGTTTCGTTCGGTATTGTGGGTTGGAGCGTGAACGACCGCATGACGTTCACCGATCTTGTCATTCAACACAATGGCAGTGAGGGCCTGCGGCTGTCCAACAGCGACGGCAGCCGTGTCGAAAACGTGCTTCTGCAAAATAACGAAGGCGGGTTTGACTGCACGCCCATTCTGCCGGGCGCGGAAACGGACACGGGTTGCACTAACCTTTACATCGCCGACACCCAAGCGATTGACAACGGCACGCTGGGCGACACCGGCACGGATTCCTTTGCGGTGGAGCGCGGCGATCATATTTTGGTGGAACGCTCGATGGCCAGCGGCGGCGTGGGCGATGGTTTCGATTTCAAATCGGATCACACGACGCTGTCGCAAGTGATCGCTCACGACACGCGCAACAATATCAAGATGTGGGGCAAAGACAGTTTGCTGGTGGACGCGCTGGCTTACGACGCCTATGCCGACGCAAACCTGGTTCTGACGGCGGGCGGAAGCTACACGGTGATCAACGTCACGATTGTGAACATGGCCGGCACGGCCTATCTGGTCGTGGCCGCGGACACCAGCGGCAGTGGCTCGACGCCGCTGAGCATTTACAACTCAATCTTCTATAACGACAATCCGTTGATGGAAGGCACGCTGCTTTACTTCGGCTCGCAAGCGGAAACGCCGACGCTGAGCCACAATCTGTTTTTCAATCCCTATCGCACTGATGCCGTAATTTGCACTGACTTCGCGTCGTATGGCGGGCAGTGCTGGAGCGATGCCGAGATCGGCGGCGTGCCGTTTGGCTCGAACCTGATTTATGCCGATCCGCTCTTTGCGGACGCGGCGGCACGAGACTATCAACTCACGGTGAACAGCCCGGCGCGAGATGCCGGACTCTCAGACGTGAACGATTTGCCGACGATTGATCTGGCGGGCAACGCGCGGGTGAATGGGGCCGGGGTGGATTTGGGGGCGATGGAAGCTCCCTAAGTTTCCCCCTTCCCTATTCTGCCATCTCCCTCACTCTCTTCGGCCAATCGGCGGGCAGGCAGTCGGGCGTGGCGTGCGTGAGCCAGTGCGCGTACTGTGGCGCGTGGCCGTGAATGGCGTCTTGGAATACTTTCTGGATGCTGTGGGTGATCGGCCCCATGCGGCCACTGCCGATCTGCCGGAAATCAATTTCGCGCAGCGCGATTACTTCGGCAGCAGTGCCGGATACAAACACCTCGTCGGCTATATACAGTTGATCGCGGCTGATCTGTTCCTCGAACACCGGGTAGCCCAGATCGCGCGCAATGGCCATCGCCGTGTCGCGGGTGATGCCTTCCAGCACGGTTGAGGCGGGCGGCGTGATCACTGCGCCCTTTCGGACAAGGAAGATATTCTCGCCCGTGCACTCGGCCACGAAGCCGTTGGGGTCGAGCATAATCGCTTCGTCGAATCCCAGCCGCACTGACTCGGTTTTTGCCAGCACGCTGTTGGGGTAGTTGCCGGAAATTTTCGCTTTGGTCATCATCACGTTGGGATGATGGCGCGTGAACGAAGCCACGTTGGCGCGCACGCCGCGATCCAACGCTTCCGCGCCCAGATACGCCGTCCACTCCCACACCGCGATGCCCACGCCCGCCGCCCCGCCGTCCACGTTGAGATTCCACGATCCGCTGGCCATGTAGATCAGCGGGCGGATGTAGCACTCCTCGAATCCGTTGGCGGCCACCGTCTGCTTGATCGCTTCTGCCAATTCATCCGCCGAATACTTGAATTCGCGGATGCCCAGCACTTTGGCCGACGCCGCCAGCCGCTCGGCGTGTTCGCCCAAACGGAACACCGCCGCCCCGCGATCCGTTTTGTACGAGCGGATGCCCTCGAACACCGCCGTGCCGTAATGCAAGGCCGGCGTGAGGAAATGCACGGTGGCTTGCTCGAACGGAACGAGCGAGCCGTTCATCCAGAGATACTTCGATTCCATGCCCATAATAGTTCTCCTCTTGATTGAGTTCCTTCAGTTCCTTGAGTTCCCTGAGCTTCAAAGGAAATGAAGGAACTCAAGGAAATCAGGGAAATCAGCTGTCACGCGCATACGATCCAAGCACCCGCAGAGACGTAGAGATTTCTCGCAGATGCTCAATCGCTCTGGCGCTGACGGGTTCGGACACGTTCCCCGCAAAATCCAGATAAAACGAATACTCCCACGTCTGCCCCGGGATGGGCCGCGACTCGATCTTGGTCAAGTCGAGATCGCGCAAGGCGAATACGCTCAATGCTTTGAACAACGCGCCCGGAACGTTGCGCAGGCTGAACACCACCGACGTTTTACTCTTGCCATTCGCGGCTTCCGGTTGGCAGCTCATGATCAAAAAGCGTGTGAAGTTCGCCTCGTCGTCCTCAATGCCTTCGTCCAGCACTTGCAGGCCGTACACGTCGGCGGCGCGGCGAGACGCAATGGCCGCCGTGTCGCGCCGCCCCGCTTCTTTTAGCACTTTCACTGCCCCCGCCGTGTCGTAGGCCGGTTCGATTTGAACGCCGAGCCGCGCCAGATACTTCTCGCACTGCGCCAGCGCTTGCGGATGCGACGACACCCGCCGCACGTCGGGGAGGGCGACGCCGGAGTGGGCGATGAGACAATGCCTCACCCGGAATACCTTTTCGCCGACGATGTGAAGCGAATGTTTGAGCAAAAGATCGTAGTTGCGGTGGATGCTCCCGGCCAGCGAATTTTCAATCGGGATGATTCCGCGCTCGACCTTTCCCGCTTCCACGCCGGCGAACACGTCGTCAAACGTCACGCACGGGATCGGCTCGATCGTTTCGCCAAAGTACGAAATGGCGGCGGCCTCGGAATATGCGCCGCGCTCGCCTTGAAAAGCAACTCGCATTGCTCGAAGTTTCACCACAGAGACACAGAGCACGCGGAGAAAACTCCGTGAACTCTGTGTCTCTGTGGTGAATTACATCCGACGGATGATCTCGTTCGCCATCGCCGTCGTCGAAAGCGCCCCACCCAAATCTGCCGTCCGGCAACTGCCGGCAGTGGCGGCGTCCACCGCGGATTCAATCGCGGCTGCTTCCCGCTCAAGTCTCAGCGAGTAACGGAGCAACAGCGCCGCACTGAGTATCGCCCCGACCGGATTCGCGATTCCCTTTCCGGCAATGTCGGGCGCCGATCCGTGAATCGGCTCGTACAGACCCGGCCCGCTTTCGCCTAGCGACGCCGACGGCAACATTCCCATCGAACCGGCCAACACCGAGGCCTCGTCGGTGAGAATGTCGCCAAACATGTTTTCGGTAACCAGCACGTCGAAACTGGCGGGCGAAGTGATGAGGCGCATGGAGGCCGTGTCCACCAGCATGTGGTCGAGAGTCATGGTTGGGTATTCTGCGCCGACGGTCATCGCAATCTGCCGCCACAAGCGAGACGATTCCAGCACGTTGGCCTTGTCCACCGAGGTCACTTTTTTGCGGCGGTCTATGGCGAGTCGAAAAGCCAATTCGATCACGCGCCGAATTTCGTAATCGTGATATTCGAGCGTGTCCACTGCGCGGACGTGGCCGTTCACACGTTCGCGTCCCTTCGGCTGGCCGAAGTAGAGACCGCCCGTGAGTTCACGCAAAACTAAAATGTCAACGCCTTTCAACCTCTCCGGTTTCAACGGCGATGTGTCCGCGAGCGCCGGGTGCGGTTTGACCGGACGCAGATTTGCAAACAAGCCCAACCCTTTCCGCAAACCGAGCAAGCCTTGCTCGGGACGAACCTTCGCGTTCGGGTCATCCCACTTCGGCCCGCCCACCGCGCCGAGCAGAACCGCATCCGACGATTTGCAGTCGGCCAGCGTTTCATCGGTGAGCGCGATTCCGAATTTGTCAATCGAACAGCCGCCCATCAATCTTTCGCCGAACGAAAACTCGTGACCGAATTTTTCGGCAACGGTTTGCAAAACGCGCACGGCTTCGGCAGTCACTTCGGGGCCGATGCCGTCGCCGGGGAGGGTTACTATGTTTGCTTTCATTCGTTGGTAAGCAAGTAGACAAGTACACAACGTAGACAAGTACACAGAGGGACAGAGTGTCCATGTCTACCTGTGCACTTGTTTACCTGTATACTTGTGTGACTCAATTCGCAACCGTCAACCCGTATTCCACCGAATCCGCCAGCGCGCGCCAACTGGCTTCGATGATGTTCGTGCTGGCGCCGACCGTGCTCCAGCGTTTCGTTCCGTTTTGCGTGTCAATCAGCACGCGCGTCAACGCGGCCGTGCCGTTCTCGCCGTCGAGGATGCGCACTTTGTAATCGGCCAATTTGAAATGACCGAGCGCGGGATAGGCGGGTGTGAGCGCCTTTCGCAAGGCGGCGTCCAACGCGTTCACCGGCCCGTTGCCTTCGGCGGCAGTGTGGATCACTTCGTCGTCAACTCTAACTTTCACCGTCGCTTCGGCGAAGATGCCGCGCCCCCGCCGGTGTTCCACCGTCACCGAAAAATCCACCAACTCGAACGGCGGTTTGTAATCGGGCTTCTGTCGCATCATCATCATCGCCACCGAGGCCTCCGCGGTCTCGAATGAAAACCCCCTGGCTTCGAGCGACTTGATTTCGTTGAGTACGTCGGCCACTTCCGCGCCGCCGTTGATGTCCAGCCCGTATTCTTCTGCTTTGCTCAATACGTTGCCGCGCCCCGCCAGTTCCGACATCACCACCCGCATTTTGTTGCCGACGAGCGCCGGATCAATGTGTTGATACGAATTCACCGTGCGGCGAATGGCCGCGACGTGGATGCCGCCTTTGTGCGCGAAGGCCGACTTGCCGGCGTAGGCCAGATGCTCGTCGGGCGCGAGGTTGGCGACTTCGGCGACGAAATGCGAGACGTCCGTCAACAGTTTGATGTTGCCGTTCGGCACGCACTTGTGCCCCATCTTCAATTCGAGATCGGCCATGATCGAAACGAGATTGGCGTTGCCGCATCGCTCGCCGTAACCGTTAATTGTGCCTTGCACCTGCACACATCCTTCACGCACCGCCGCCAACGAGTTTGCCACCGCGCACTCGCCGTCGTTGTGGGTGTGAATGCCGAGCAGGCCAGGACGGTCGCGCTTCACGGCGCGCACGAACTCGGCGATCTCCCACGGCATCGCGCCGCCGTTGGTGTCGCACAGCACCACGATCTCCGCGCCGCCGCGCACGGCCGCGCGCAATGTTTCGAGCGCGTAAGTTTTGTCCAGCTTGTAACCGTCGAAGAAATGTTCGGCGTCGTAGATCACGCGCCGGCCTTGACTGACGAGATAAGCAATGCTCTCCTCGATGATCCGCAAGTTTTCGGCGGGCGTCGTTTGTAGCACGTCCTTGACGTGCATGAGCGACGTTTTGCCGACGACGGCGCACACGCTGGTGTGCGAATCGAGCAGGGCGTTGATGTTGGGATCGTCGGCCGGGTCGCTGTCTACGCGGCAGGTTGCGCCGAAGGCGGTGAGGGTGGCGTTTTTCAGTTTGAGATCAACCGCGCGCTGAAAAAACTCGGCGTCCTTCGGATTCGATCCCGGCCAGCCGCCTTCGATAAATTCCACGCCCAACTCATCCAGTTTGAGGGCGATCTTGATCTTGTCCTCGCACGAAAGCGAGATGCCTTCGCGCTGAGTGCCGTCGCGTAACGTTGTGTCGTAGATTTGGATGTGCATACAAATTCCTCGGCCTCAATTCTAAAGAATGAACTTCAGAGCGTTATTCAAACTTTGCTCAAACGTCGGCGGGAATTCATGCCCAAGATTGGGATGCAGTTCAATCTCATACGAGATGCCCAATGATTTGAAAATCTCAGCCATCGTGCGCACCTCAGGCAGACAGGGTGTGTCCAGTTCTCCCATAATGAAATACACCCGTACGCGTCTTGCATCGCCAGTTGGCAACCACGCATTGAGTTCGCGCATCACCGCGCCGCCGGGCCCAACGGCTATCACCCCGCGCGCCGGTATTCGCGCGTGCAACGCCAGTTCCAGCGCCAACGCCCCGCCTCGCGAGAAACCGCTGATGACAATCCGCTCTGGATCAACGGCATATTGCGTACATAC
>CAYYCF010000051.1:0-1639 GCA_964470235.1 uncultured Anaerolineales bacterium
GGCGCCAGGGTGATGGCTTTGTCAAAATCGGCGATGGCCGGTTTGTATTGCTTAAGGTGAAAATAGGCGACGCCGCGAGCGCCCAGTGAAAGAGGGTCGTTCGGTTTGAGACTGACGATCACTTGGCTGTCGGCTAACGCCTTTTCGAATTGCCCTCCGGCGGCCAGGGCGCGGGCGCGCAGCTCATATCCGGCGGTCACTTTGGGAGCCAGGGCGATCACCTTGTCCATGTCCAAAACGACGGCGTCGTATTGCTTCAACTTGAAAAACGCTTCACCGCGGCCAAAATACCCGTGAGGCTTCTCGGGCGCGAGTTTGATGCACTTGCCAAAATCGGCGACGGCCCGTTCGGGGTGGCCCATCTCGGAATAGCACGCCCCGCGATGGTAATGGCCCTGCCACATATCGGGATGATTGGCCGTCACTTGAGTCAGGTCGGAGAGGGCCAACTGAAACTCGCCCATCAAGCGGTAAACGACGACGCGATCAATGATGATTTGGGGGTTGTCCTTGTCAAGGTCGAGAGCGTGCGTGTAATCGGCGACGGATTCGGGGTACTGCCCGAGTTGCTTGTAGAGCGCGGCGCGCTCCAAAAATGCTTTGGGGTCGCGCAAGTTGCGCGCCACCTTGGCGGTCACATCGGCCAGGCGCTTTTCCAAATCCGTCGGCGCCGTCTTTGTCGCTCGATTCATACGTTGTTCCGCCAGCCCTCGATCAGGTCGGCGATGCCCTCGAAAATCCAATCCGGTTGATACGATAGCCCCTTCAACGCTTCACGCTTCGAGATGCCCGAAAGCACAAAGATACTGCGGATGCCGGCGCGGACCGCGCCGAGAATGTCCGTTTCTAACCGGTCGCCCAGGGCCACGGTATCCGTTTGGGAGCCGCCGAGCCTGGTCATCGCCTGTTGGTACATAATCGGTTCCGGCTTGCCCACAATGGTCGGTGTCACATCCGTGGCCGTTTGCAGCAGCGCCAACACCGCGCCGTTGCCGTGAACGATCCCTCTTTCGGTCGGCAGCGTCCTATCCGAATTCGTTCCGATGAAAGTTGCGCCGGCGCGGATGTTCAACGTGGCCTGCGCCAATTTGTCCCACGTCAGGCCGCGGTCCATGCCGACCACCACGTAAGGCGCGTGGTTCTCGGTGAGGGCGAACCCTTGCGCTTTCAATGCTTCGGTCACGCCGGCTTCACCAATGGTATACACGGGCGCGCCCTTTGGCGCAATCCCGCTGAGGTATATTGCGGCGGCTTGGGCGGAAGTAAGTATTTCCTCGGAGGCCACCGCCACACCCAGACGCGCAAGTTTTGCCACGTACTGCTCGGGCGTTTGGCTGGCATTGTTGGTGGCGAGGACAAATCGGATTTGGCGTGAGCGGAGGAATTCGAAGAAATCAATCAACCCGGGCAAGGGCGCCTCGCCGTGCCACAGCACGCCATCCATGTCGATGATGAGGTTCTTAATTGTCGAGAGCGAGGGCATGGTCAGAAAACAGTCAACGGACGGAAGAGATGCAACGGATATTTTCATCCGTTCGATCCGTTCCATCCGTTGGCTGATGGCATATCGCTGATGGCTTATCGCCCCTGCCACCGCGGCGATAAGCGATGCGCGATACGCGATAGGCGATAAGCGATA
>CAYYCF010000051.1:1739-11834 GCA_964470235.1 uncultured Anaerolineales bacterium
GCGATAAGCTAAGCCGTTACGCCTTCTTGCCGTTAGGCGAACGTTCGGCGGGCATGAGAATCTGATCGATCAAACCGTATTTCACCGCGCCATCGGCGTCCAAGTAAAAGTCGCGCTCGACATCGCGCTCGATAGTTTCAAGCGTCTGATTGGAGTGCTTGGCCAGGATAGCATTGAGCTTTTCGCGCAAACGCAAAATCTCTTTAGCCTGAATCTCGATGTCGGTGGCTTGGCCTTGCGCGCCGCCCAGGGGTTGATGCAAATGGATGGTGGCATTGGGCAGGGCGTAACGATAGCCTTTCGTTCCGGCGGTGAGCAGTACGGTGCCGAACGAGGCCGTGACGCCGACGGCCACGGTGGACACGGGCGCGGTCATCTGCTGCATCGTATCGTAAATGGCCAGCCCGGCGTAAATCGATCCGCCCGGCGAATGGATGTACATTTGGATCTCTTTTTCCGGGTCTTCGCGGTTGAGGAAGAGCAGTTGGGCGACGATGACGTTCGCCACTTGATCGTTGATCGGCGTGCCGACAAAGATGATGCGCTCTTTGAGCAGGAGTGAATAGATGTCGTAAGCGCGCTCGCCGCGCCCGGACGTTTCGATAACCATCGGGATGAGGTTGTTGACTTCCATAGAAAATGATCCTTTCAATAGTGAGCGGGTATGTCCGCCCAACGTAGCACGCCGATTATTAGAGATTTGCAAACAGCGGCCTAGCCGTTCGGGTAAGGTGTCGGTTCCGGCAGAGGCGGATTCTCGCCTTTGGCAATGGCCTTCACGCGGTCTACGGCGCGCTGGCTCAACAGATCGACTCGGATCGAACGGCGGCCTTGCTCCGAGTTCAAGAGAGTCTTGAACTGCGCGGCCTGTGCGCCGAACGGAGCCGCCGCCGTTTCAATGTGCGCCGCCACTTCCTCTTCGGTCACGGTCAGGCCTTCGACCTCGATGACTTTGCCCAACGCCAGCGAACGGCGCAAGCGCTCGCGGGCGTGCGGTTCCAAGTCTTGGCGCATTTGCTCTTCGGTGATCTTTTGGATTTTCAAATACTCTTTCACGGTGAGCTTTTGTTCGCGCAGGCGTCGGTCGAGGTCGTCCACCAAATCGTCCACTTCACGGCCGAGCAAAGCCGGCGGAAATTTCACCGTCGTTCCCGCTACCACCGTATCCACCGCCGATTTACCGTATTCTTCATCCAGGCGGCGCTTCGCCAGTTCCAGTAATTCGTCGCGCACTTTCGCGCGCAGGTCGGCCAGCGAATCGTAATCGCCCAACGATTTCGCCAGTTCATCATCCCATTCGGGCACGGTGCGGCTCTTGACCGAATTGCATTTCACGTCGAAGTGCGCCAGCCGGCCGCGCAGAGATTCATTGCCGTAGTCGTCGGGGAAATTCAATTCGAAATGGCGAACGTCGCCGACGGCAATGGCGACAACTTTTTCGGCGAAGCCGAGCATGGGCCAGTTCAGATCGGGCTGAAGCAGAACTTCCACGTCCTTGTCGTCCATCAGAAATTCATCGCCGGCCGGTTCGTCACCCCCCCTTTGCATCCCCCCCGTCGCCGATGAGGAAAATGAGATCGGTGTTTCGTCAGCCATCGGCGACGGGGGGGGAAAGGGGGGGGCCGCAGGCGGCGGTTTGAGGACACCGGCAATATCTAACATAATCACGTCGCCCATTTGCGCGGCGCGCTCCACCGGCTCCAGCACCGCTTGATGCTCGCGCATATGCTCCAATGTCTCATTGAGCGCCTCTTCGGTCACGGCCGGCTCGGTGTAGCCCAGCCGCACGGAACGATACGCGCCCAAGTCTACTTCCGGCTGCGTAGGCACTTTGAACACGAACACCACCGGGTTGAGCCTGACTTCGGCCAGTTCGACCGGGGCAAACGGTTTGAGTCTGACTTCTTCGAGCGCGGCTTTGTACACGTCCTGCCCAAGTTCGTCCACGGCTTCTTCCATCACCTTGCCTTCGCCCACCGTATGCAGCACGATCTCGTACGGGGCCTTGCCTTTGCGGAAGCCGGGGATGGAGTATTTTTGAGCCAAACGGCGGGCGGCGGCGCGTTTGGCTTTTTCGAGTCGTTCGGCGTCGACCTCGACGGTGAGTTCCATCTCACACGTATCGAGGGGTTTCTGTTCAATCTTCAACTGGGGAATCCTTCCTGAAGTGTGACGCGGATTTGCAGCCGCGCGGATACACAAAAGTAGCCCTTGGCGGGCTGGTTGTGTCGGAAATTATATCACGGCGGATCGACAAACAATTTTCGTTAACTCGATATCCCTCTTCTTGCTTTCAACACATTGATCCCGTTCTTGGCTTGTTGCAGGTTGCGCTCCAGTTGGGCTTCCAATTCGGTCAGGCCGTCCAACACGTAATCATCCGCTTCGGCTCTGATCCCTTCTGCTTCCTGCTTGGCCTGATCGATGATCTGATCGGCTTTGTTTTGCGCCGCCACCGTAATGCTTTCGCGCAGGAGCATTTTCTCGCGCTCTTCGCGCGCCAGCATCAACGTGCGCTCGGCCTCTTCTTTCGCCTGAGCCAGTATTTTGTCGCGCTCGGACAGCGTCTTCTGCGCCTTCTTCACCTCGTCGGGGATGGACACGCGCATTTGATCGATCAAGTCAATCATGCGATCTTGATCGACCATGATACTGTTGGTCAGCGGAACTTGCTTGGAACTGTTGACCAGTTCTTCGAGGCGATCTACAAGGTGAAGGATGTCCATGGTTTAGTCCCTCAAAGCCGTCATCGGCACCAGTGTTTGCCCGTCGCCGCCCAATTCTTGAAAGCGCCGGGTGAGCGCGTCTCGCACTTGAGGCGGCACCATCGAACTCACGTCGCCGTTCAGCGAAGCGATCTCGCGCACGGTGGTCGAACTCAAAAAGGTGTGTTCTTCGCGCGTGACCAGCGCGCACACTTCAATATCAGGCGACAAGCGGTGGTTGGCCAGAGCCATGCGAAACTCGTGCTCAAAATCGGAAAACACGCGCAGGCCGCGCAGAATCACTTTCGCGCCCACCGCATGGCAGAAGTCTACCGTGAGACCGCTGTACCCCATCACTTTGATCTTGGGGTGACCTGAGAACACTGAGTTTACCAGCGCCAACCGATCCTCGGGCGTGAAAACCAGTGACTTCAACGGACGGTCGTAAACGGCCACGATCAGTTGATCGAAAATTTCTGCGCCCCGCCGGGCGATGTCAATGTGCCCGTAGTGAATCGGGTCGAACGTCCCTGGAAAAACGGCAATAATGCCCATATCAACTAACGTCTCCTGCCCCTTCAAACGCCTTCCAAAAATCGGACATCTTCTCCGAGAGTAGCGCGTGTTCGGGTTTCGCCAGAGTCGGGTCGGCGGCGAATAGGGACTCGGCCTCGCGGCGGGCCAGGTCAATCAACGGCACATCGGTCAGCTTCGCCATACGCAATTCACCGTAACCGGCTTGCGCGGTGCCAAGAAATTCGCCGGGGCCCCGCAGTTCCAAATCTCTTTCGGCCAGCACAAAACCGTCATGAGTAGACTCCATCGCTTTCAAACGCAAATCGCCATCGCCCGAGGCGCCGAGGTCGGAGGCGAGCAGACAATACGATTGGTGTTGACTGCGCCCCACTCGCCCGCGAAACTGATGGAGCTGCGCCAGCCCGAAGCGGTTCGCGCCCTCGATCAGCACGGCGCTGGCATTCGGCACGTCCACGCCTACTTCCACCACCGAGGTGGACACAAGTATATCCGTTTTGCCGTCGCGGAAATCGGCCATCGCCGCGTCCTTCTCTTCCGGCTTCATTCTGCCGTGAAGCAGCCCCAAACGCAAGTCGGGGAATACTTGCTTTTGCAGACGGGCGTGCTCTTCCACCGCCGCTTTGGCCTCTATCTTATCCGATTCCTCGACCAGCGGGCAGATGATAAAGGACTGCCGCCCCTGTTGATGCTGCGTTCGCAAAAAGGCGTACGCGCGCTCGCGCTCGTTGACGTAGATGATGCGCGTGTCCACCGGCAATCGCCCAGGCGGCATTTCGTCAATGACGGAGAGATCGAGATCGCCGTAAATGGTCAGCGCCAGCGTGCGTGGAATAGGAGTGGCCGTCATCACCAGGACGTGCGGCGCGCCGGCGGCGCCCTTGCTGCGGAGTTTGGCGCGTTGGGCCACGCCAAAACGGTGCTGCTCGTCCATCACGACCAGACCGAGATTCGCAAACTCCACCCGATCTTGAATCAAGGCATGGGTGCCGATGACGACGTGGATCGATCCGGCGCGCAGTCCATCGTAGATGATTTGCTTTTCGGAGTCGGCCGTCGCCCCAAGCAACAGCGCAATTTGGAATTTGGGATTTGGGATTTGGGATTTGATAGTCCGGTAGTGTTGTTCGGCGAGAATGGAGGTGGGCGCCATGAGCGCGGCCTGCGCCCCCGATTGGATTGCAATCGCCATCGTCAATGCGGCCACCACCGTTTTCCCCGAACCCACGTCGCCTTGCAACAAGCGATTCATCGGCACGGATTTCGCGACATCGGAGCGAATGTCGGCCAGAGCGCGCTGCTGGGCGTTCGTGAGCGCGTAGGGCAGTGAGGCGATGAGGGCCTCAAGCGAGCCGTCGGCGGCGACCAGCGGTTGGCCGGCCGCCGATTGCCAATCGGCGCGCTGGCGGCGGATGCCCAACTGCATCAAGAGCAATTCGTCAAACGCGATGCGTTTGCGCGCGGCGGTCAACAATTCCTGATTGTCAGGAAAATGAATTTGCAGCAGCGCCTCGGCGTAAGGCATCAGCGCGGCGCGAGCGCGGATGTCTTGGGGCAGCGGGTCGGCGACGCGGGGCGCGGTGTAACCGACCGCTTCGTACATCCAGCGCCGCATGGTGTTGGGCGTGATACCCTGCGTGAGCGGATAGACCGGCACGATGCGCCCGGTGTTCAGCGACTCGCGGTCGAGCGTTTCCCATTCGGGACTGCGAAGCGTGAGATGCCCCAAGTATTGATCGACGCGGCCGGACACTTGCACTTGTTTGCCCGCCACGAGCTTCTCGCGCAGCCAGGGCTGATTGAACCAGGTCACTTGTATTTCACCGGTGCCATCCTCGAGGACGGTCTGCACCATGCTGGATTGCCCGCCTTTGATGCGGCGCAGAAACGTATTTTGCACGTTGGCGATGATGGTCACTTCTTCGCCATACTCCAGCCGGTTGATTGTTTTGAGGTGCGAGTAATCCACGTAACGGCGCGGAAAAAACGTGAGCGTGTCGCGCAAGGTTTGCAGGCCGAGCCGCGAGAGATTCTCTGCTTGCTTGGGGCCGATGCCTTGCAGAACGGTGAGGGGCGCGTCGAGTCCGACTCCGGTCGGTTCGGGCGGAAGCGGCGGGCGTTTGATCGGAGCGGTGGATGGGCGGCGCGGCGGACGGGGCGCGGGCCGGGACTCCGGTCGCGGGCGTGGAGCCGGACTCGGAGCCGAAACGGGAGTCGGCGGTTCGGCTTTTTTCTCCGTAATCCCGACCGGCGTCGCTGGCAATACTTTTTCTCTTTCTCTTTCTTGGGTGCGCGGCGCTGTCCGAATCGGCGGGGGCGCGGGTTGCGGCAGCTGAGCCAACAACGCCTTGACCGCATCGGGCCGGTTTTCCGGCGCGAGTGAGCCATAGTTTTTCATCAGGCCGATGATCTCGTCCAACAAAGCGGGGTCCGCGCCGGCAGCGCGGGCCTGCTGCTCCAGCACCGGAGCGTATTTGTCGAGGCCGCCGATCATGCCTTTGTTATCGTAGCCGCGCGACGATTCGTTTTGCAGTATTTTGCGGAGGGTGTCGAAGGGAGTGGGCATTGAGATTATTGTATCACTGCGGCAACCCCTACGGCATTAGGTCCGATGTGCGTGCCGATGGTGGGCGTCACTTGAATCACGAGCGATTGCGTTTGGCATTGCGCGGCGACAGCCCCGCGCACTTCCAGCGCGAGATCGTGATTGTCGGTGTACAACACGGCCAGCCGCTCCAACGCGCCGAGCGATTTGACGAGATCGATCAGCCCGGCCAGCGCTCTGTTGCGCGTGCGTTGTTGCGAGAGTGTGTCCAAGCCGCCCTCGGCCAATTCGATGATGGGTTTGACTTGCAGAACCGCGCCCAACGAGGCGCGGAACAGACTGATGCGCCCACTGCGACGCAAGTTTTCGAGCGTGTCCAGCAAGGCCAGCACACGCACCCGGCGCCGGGTGGAGGCGACTGCATCCAAAACCGATTGAAGCGCGCCTCCGGCGGCGATGGCTTCGGCGGCGGCGATGATTTGCCAGCCCAGACCGAGCGTGAGCGAGCCGGTGTCTATGATGCGGACGCGCTCGCCAAAGCGTTCCGCGCCCAGCCTGGCAGAATTTACAATGGCCGTCAGCGTGTGCGCCGGATGGAGCGAAAGGATCGGCCCGTCGGGCAACGAATCGTAAACGGCTTCGAATTCCCCGGCGGCGGGCGCGGCAGTGGTGGGTGGCGGGTCGAAGGCGGGCAGGCGGCGGTAGAACTCCTGGCGCGTCATATCAACACCGTCGAGGAAACTTTGCCCGCCGACGACAACCACCGAGGGGACAACCCGAATGGAATAGCGTTCGACAATTTCGGCGGGCAGATCGGCGGTGCTATCGGTCACCAGGCTAATCGGCATCGGGCGTTCCCTCGAACACGATGACGCCCATACCGTTCGGACCGAGGAAGGTGCCCAACGCCGGGCCGTACACTTCCACCGGAAACTGCCTGCCGGGAAAAGCCAGTGCCAATTGATTGATCATCTGCCGCGATTCGTCGGTCAGCTCCGCCGTATTCTGCAAAACGGCCAAATGCTCCAAGTTGGAAAATTCAGAGACGAATTCCATCAACTGTTCCACCGCCTGCTGGCGCGTGCGGACTTTTTCCATCGGCACAATATCGCCGTCCTCAATCGCCAGCATCGGCAATATCCCTAACATACTGCCCAACACGGCTTGCGCCCGGCCAAAACCCTTATTGTGGGCGAGATAATCCAGTGATTCGACAAAGAACTCAATGTACAGACGCGGGACGAGTCCGCGCACAATGCGGACAACTTCGTCCGGCGGCTCCCCCGCTTCGGCGGCGCGGACGGCAGCTTCTACCAGTAGTCCCAGCCCCACCGAGGCGGAAAGCGAATCGATCACCTGAATATCACAACGCCCCAAGAGCGGTTCGCTTCCGGCTTTGGCATTGCGCCACACCCGGCCCAATTTGCTGGAGAGATGAATGGAGACTATCGAGTCGCCCGATTGAGTGAGTTCGTCATAAACGGCAGTGAACGTTGCGGGCGCGGGCGAAGCGGCGGTGGGTAGTGTGGTTGATCCGCTCAACTTGGCGAAAAACTGTTGGCTGTTGATGTCCACGCCTTCGCGGAAGGACTCTTTGCCGAAATGGATCGTCAGCGGCGCCACGGCGACGTTGTGCCGGCGCGGAAATTCGGGGTCGTGAAAGTGTGCGGTGCTGTCGGTGACAATGCGGACGCGAGGCATAAAAAATACCCAATACACAAGACACAAGACTCAATACGGTATTGAGTCTTGTGTATTGTGTATTGTTTCATTCCAATGAAAAGATGTAGTGATAATGCTGTTGCCCGCCGGAGTAGATTTCGGTGGCGAGGTGGGCGAAGCGTTCGCTCACAACGGCGGCGGCTCGCTCGGCGTCGGCCCGGGTCAAGTCGTTTCCAAAATAGAGCGTCAGCAGTTCGCGCTCCCCGGCGTTCATCTTCGCCAGCAAATCTATCACCACCGCCTCGGGAGTTGTCCCGGCGCACGCTAATCTACCGTTGTGCAAGCCGATGATCTGTCCCTCGCTCACCGACACACCGTCAATCTCTACCGTGCGTGTGGCGGTCGTCACTTCGCCGGTATCCACTTCGCCGATGCGGCGCGTCATAGCCTCCACCACCGGATCGAGTTCGCCATCGGAGTCAAAGGCCAGCATGGCCGCGATGCCTTGCGGCACGGTGCGGGTGGGAATGACTCGCACGTGCTTTTTGGAGGCCTCGGCGGCTTGCCCGGCGGCCAGTTGAATGTTTTTGTTGTTGGGCAGAATCACGGCGCGCCCGGTCGGCAGGTCTTCAAATGCGGCCAGGATGTCGGCGGTGCTGGGATTCATCGTCTGCCCGCCGGACACAATGGAAACGGCCTTGCCGGCGAACACGCGATCAAAGCCGGAGCCAGGCGACACAACGACGGCGACGATCTGCCCTTCTTCCATATCCACTTTACGTCCGGCGCCCGCCTGGCTTTGGATGTCATCCATCTGCGCCAGCAGGTTTTCCATGTGTACGTTGGTCACCGTGCCAAGCGATTCGGCAAAGTCAATGGGTTCGTGGCGTTTCTCTTTTGGCAAGTGAATGTGCAGGCGATAAACATCCTCGCCCTCGCCCACTTGGATAGACGTGCCGACCGTTTTGAGATGGGTGTAGAAATTTTGGAGGTCAAGTGTTTCGCGCGGGCGGAAATCGAGAACCACTTCCCAATCCTGCCCCGGTTCCACTTCGTCCATCGCCGCGCCCACCGCCGCCAAGTCCAACGGCTTGATGTGGGTGACGGGCGCGGTGTCCAGCGGCAAACCCTGCAAGTAGCGGAGCATGCCTTCGAGGACGAAGGCAAACCCCATGCCGCCCGAATCCACCACCCCGGCTTTCTTTAACACCGGGAGCAACTCCGGAGTCCGCTGCACGGACTCGTGGGCGGCGACGACGACTTTTTCGAGAATGGTGCGCAAGTCGTCATTCTCGGCGGCGGCAGCTTCGGCGGCAGCGGCCACGTCTTTTGACACGGTGAGAATCGTGCCTTCCACCGGCTCGCCCACGCCTCGATATGCCGTATCGGAGGCGTCGCGCATGGCGCGAGCGAATAACTCTGCGCCGAACTGGACGTGATCGCCGAGACCGCGCGCAAAGCCGCGCCAGATTTGCGACAAGATGACGCCGCTGTTGCCGCGCGCGCCGTATTTGGCGGCTTCGGCGATCACGTGCGCCACTCTGCCGACGTGCATCTCGTCTTTGTTTTCGATCTCTTTGTACGCCGACTGCATGGTGAGCAGCATGTTCGTGCCGGTGTCGCCGTCCGGCACGGGAAAGACGTTGAGGTCGTTGACGGTTTGGTAATTGGTGGTGAGCCAGGCCAACGCCGCCGCCGTCAGCCGCCTGAGGTCGCGGCCGTCGCACACCAGCAGTTTACCGGCCTGCAAGATCAACCGCTGGGCGCGGCGCATTTCAACGTCGGTCGCAATCGAGTTTGTATCCATCGGCAAATTTGACAACGGATAGAACGGATGAAAACGGATTTTCATATGTCCGTTCAATCCGCTACATCCGTTGTCTCAGTCGGTGTTGCTCACTCTTAACCCCTGCACGTATACGTTCACCTCGGTCACGGGCAAGCCGGTCGACTCCTCGACATTGAAGCGCACCGCGTGGGCCGCCGACTTGGCCACCGCCGAAATGCGCGTGCCGAATTCGACAATCACGTACAAATCAATGCGCACGGTCTGGCCGTCGAAGCGCACCTCGATGCCTTTGTGCGGGTCTCGGGTGAGGGCATTGGCGATTCCATCCACGACGTTTTTGGAAGCCATGCCCACCACGCCGTAAGTACGAGAGACGGCATGGGCGGCGATAGTGGCAATGGCCGCCGGTGAGATTTCTAATTTGCCGCGCCGCGCAGGCGTGGGAGTCATTTCATCGGTCATAGACTGGTTTCCTGAAGTATGGTAACATCCGCCCCGTTCTCTTCAAAAAACATTAACTTTGTTCTACCGCAGAGTACGCAAGGAGACTGGTAAACAGGTGCACGGGTAAACAAGTAAACCTGTCTACTTGTCTACCTATTTACTTGCTCACCTTGCGCGCTCTCTGCGGTGAGATAACGGAAAGATAAGGAAGTTACTCCAATGGCAAAGTGCAACAATTGCGGCAAAGCGGTGACGTTCGGGCACGCCGTCTCACATTCGAAACGACACACCAACCGCCCTTTCCACCCCAACCTGCAGCGGGTGACGGTGATGGAAAAAGGCAAGCCCACGAAGCAAACGTATTGCGCCAAGTGCATTAAGTCGCTTAGCAAGATACGGTGATTTCGTCAACGGAT
>CAYYCF010000052.1:0-1788 GCA_964470235.1 uncultured Anaerolineales bacterium
ATGCCCACAGGAAAAGCGAGAAGCTGAGGAGTTTGAGGTCGCGGGAAAGTTTCAAAGTGGAATGTAACCACAGATTACACAGATTACACTGATTTGCGGGTCGTCGAAAATCCGTGTAATCCGTGTAATCAGTGGTTTCGATCTATTCAATCCAGCCGAGTGAATTCTCGCGGCAATGTTGTCAGACTTTCCGCGCCGCTTTCGGTGATCACCATATCGTCTTCGATGCGCACGCCGCTTTTGCCGGTGAGATAAATGCCTGGTTCGACGGTGAACGTCATGCCAGGTT
Organism: uncultured Anaerolineales bacterium; assembly: GCA_964470235.1. Taxonomy (GTDB): domain Bacteria; phylum Chloroflexota; class Anaerolineae; order Anaerolineales; family VGOW01; genus VGOW01. Next base: position 290 of record CAYYCF010000052.1, read on the forward strand.
CGAGCGGCATTGTTTCGCCTTCTTTCATGTCCGGCTCTTCGTGGCCTTCGAGTCCGAGTCCGTGACCGGTGCGGTGGGTGAAATATTGGCCGAAGCCCGCTGTGTCGATCACGGCGCGCGCGGCGCGGTCAACGTCCTGCCCCGTGCCGCCGGGTTTGGCGGCGGCCCGCCCGGCGGCGTTGGCTTCCTTCACTACCTCGTAAATGTGGCGCAGTTCGGGATCGATCTCGCCGACGGCATAGGTGCGGGTAAGATCAGAGAAGTAGCCGTCCACCGATGCGCCCCAGTCAATGGTGATCAGATCGCCCTTTTGAATCTTGCGGTCGGTGACGAAGGCGTGCGGCACGGCGCCGTTTTCGCCGGAAGCGATGATCGGTTGAAACGGCATTTCGCCCGTGCCAGCCCGCAAGAGCTGCATCTGCAATTCGGAGGAAATTTCGCGTTCACTGACGCCGGCCTTGATGAACGGCAGGGTGGCCGTGAGCGCGCGTTGGCCGATGTCAACCGCTTGCCGCATGCTCGCCAGTTCGTGTTCGTCTTTCTTCATTCGCAGTTGAGCGATGACCGGCTCGGCCTGTTCGAGCCGCGTTCCCTTGGCGAACTCCTCGAAGAACTGCGCTTCCAGCACGCGCATGCGGCGGCCTTCCACGCCCAGGCTCACGCCGCGCAGTTTGAGTGAGGCGCACACCTTCCAGAATGCGTCGGCCGGCCCGGCTTCGTCGGTGTAGACGAAGATTTGCATATCGAACGGCGCGGACAGCGGTTTATCGGCCTCCAACACCGGCACGATAATGGCCGGCGTTTCTCCCACAGAAAAAATGGCGACGATCGGCCGCTCGCTGAGGTGAAAGGACAGGCCGGTGAAATACTTCATGTTAGGGCCTGGCACAATGGCGACGGCGGGGAGGCCGCGCGCGGCGGCGAGTTCGGTGAGGCGTTGAACGCGGGCGAGGGTCATGGGGACTCCGGTGAAGTGGGATACGACCAACGTGAAACGTGATGCGTGAAACGTGAGGCGTGTTCCTTGATTATACGATGGAATGAGATTCGGTTTACACTGCGAGAAAAAGGAACCACAGATTACACGGATTACACAGATTTATTTGTTACTGCAATCCGTGAAATCTGTGTAATCTGTGGTTTCAAGAGGAGAGATGCCATGCGATTACAGAACAAGGTTACGCTCATCACCGGCGGCACGTCGGGAATCGGGCGGGCGACGGCGGAATTGTTCGCCGCGGAAGGCGCAAAGGTGGCTTTCACCGGACGGCGGATCGAGTTGGGCGAATCGCTCGCGACGCAAATCGGCGGCGCGTTCATCGCCGCCGATCACCGGCAGCTGGAAGATTGCGAACGCTCCATCAAAGAAACACTGGCCGCATTCGGACGAATTGACATTCTGTTCAACAACGCCGGCATCGTCGTCGGCGGCAAAGCGGAGTCCGTTTCGGAAGAGGACTGGAACGAGACTCTGCTCCTCAACGTGACAGGCGTGTGGC
>CAYYCF010000052.1:1888-11748 GCA_964470235.1 uncultured Anaerolineales bacterium
GTTTCGGAAGAGGACTGGAACGAGACTCTGCTCCTCAACGTGACAGGCGTGTGGCGCATGAGCAAGTTGGTTGTGCCGATCATGCGCGCGCAGAGCGGCGGCGTGATCGTGAACAACGCCTCCGATTGGGGGTTGGTGGGCGGGCCCGAGGCGGCGGCCTACTGCGCCTCGAAGGGCGCGGTGGTGCTGTTGACGAAGGCGATGGCGCTCGATCATGCCCGCGAAAACATTCGCATCAACGCCGTTTGCCCAGGCGACACGTTTGTAAAACGGTGGGAAGAAAAAGGTTACTTTCACAATGCAGGTTCGATGGAAGAGAAATTGGCGAAGATGGGCGAGGCCCTGCCGATGGGGCGCGTTGGAGACGTGAATGAAATTGCGCGCGCGGTTTTGTTTTTGGCGTGCGACGATGCCAGTTTTGTGACCGGCGTTGCGCTGGCGGTGGATGGAGGAAACACGGCGGGGTAGAAGATGCGCTTGACTTGTAGCACGCATGTTCTATAATGATTCCCGATGGACACACTTGCCAAACTTCAAACGGTGTCATCGGACATGGGGCTGGAACCGGCGGAGGAAGTTTCGGCGGTGGGCGCGCGCGCGGTGGCGGGCGGGCGAATGGCGGTGATGGGCGAGCGCAAGGCATCGCCCCTACAACCGCCGTGCGGGCATCCGGTGGCGGATGCGAAAAACAATGCCCTCGCCTTTCACGCCAAAATGCCCGGCGGCAAAACCGTTGCCCTGCTCAAAACCCTGCTCACCTCGGCCTGCGAGCGCGATTGCCTTTACTGCCCGTTCCGCGCCGGGCGCGACTTCCGCCGCGCCACGCTCAAGCCGGAAGAAATGGCGAATGTTTTCAATGAGTTGAATCGCGCCGGAACGGTGGACGGCATGTTTCTCAGTTCGGGCATCGCCGGAGGCGGCGCGCGCACGCAAGATCGCTTGCTGATCTCGATTGACATTTTGCGCCGCAAACACCACTTCAGCGGCTATGTGCATTTGAAGATCATGCCAGGGGCGGAGAAGGATCAAGTGTTTCGCGCCATGCAATTGGCCGACCGCGTTTCGATCAACTTGGAAGCGCCCAATGCGGAACGGCTTCCCAAACTTGCGCCGCACAAAGTTTTCTTTGACGAATTGCTCCAGCCGCTACGCTGGGCGGACGAGATTCGGCGGACGCAATCGCCGATGATGGGCTGGAAAGGGAAGTGGCCGTCGTTGGTCACGCAGTTTGTCGTCGGCGGCGCGGGCGAGTCCGATCTCGAAATTCTTTCGACCACCGCCTATCTCACCAAACAACTGCGGCTGGCCCGCGCGTATTATTCTGCCTTCCGCCCGGTGCTGAACACTCCGCTGGAAAACTTGCCGCCCGAAAACCCCCTGCGCGAGCATCGCCTGTATCAATCGTCGTTCCTGCTCCGCGATTACGGTTTCGATCTCGAAGACATGCCTTTTGCGGCGTCGGGCAATTTGCCGTTGGACGTGGACCCCAAAGCGGCCTGGGCGAAAATCAACCTCGCTGACTCGCCGGTGGAGCTTAACCGCGCCGACCGCCGCTCGCTTCTGCGCGTGCCTGGCATCGGCCCCAAAACCGCCGACGCCCTCCTCGCCGCCCGCAAGCGCGGCGCACTGCGCGACCTGCGCGACCTCAAGGCGCTGGGCGTGGCCGCCGCGCGCGCCGCGCCGTTTGTATTGTTGGAGGGGAAGAGGCCGGAGCAGCAACTCAGTTTGTTCTAAAAAAATTTTGGGATATACTGCCACCGGATTGCTGTCAACGGATTATGGGAACAGATTGAGCGGATTACGCCCGCCTATAAGCCATCATCCATCCCCCATCTGCTACAATTTCCTCATGCGGCGCCTTTCTCTCTTTCTTTTTCTCTTTCTCTCCTTTTCATGCAGCACGCTCACCCCGACGCTGGTTCCGACCTTCACCGTCGTGCCCACGGTGCGCCCTACTGCGATTCCCACCCCGGCACCCACGCCCACACTTGAACCGACTCCGGCCCCTGCCGATCTTTACATCGAGCCTGGCGATGTGCTTGTTCATCCCGACGCGGCAGTGTATTCGGGCGACCTGGTGAGCTTTGAAGTGTTCGCGCACGACGGGGCGAATATGAACCTGTCGGGTTTTGGGATTGCGATCTATCAAGGCGAGCCAACCGACTCGAACCGAATCGCCATCGAGAGCGCCTTCCCCACAGGGCTCGGCGGGCGGTTACAAGCTACCTTCACTTGGGTGTGGAACACGGCAGGCCTCGAAGGGCCGCAAACGATCACCGCCGTGCTGGATCCCACTGACCAGATTCAAATTGGCGACGAAAACACCGACAACAACGTCCTCACCTTCACCGTGGATTTACTCCCGCGCGCTTCGTTGCCCGCGCCGGAGCAAAACGCCGCGTGGCGTACCGCTGAAAGCGCGTGCTGTGTTTTCAATTACATTTCTGGAACCGCCGCCGAACGCGACATCGAATCGATCAAAGCCGCCGCCGACAAGGCGATGAGCGCCGTCGAAGAGAAGATGGGACGCAAACCGCCAGGCAAGACCACGTTCAACTTGATCAACCGCCTGTTGGGGCACGGCGGCTTCGCCTCGGACTCGGTAACCGTCACCTACATTGATCGCAACTACGCCGGGGGGAATTTGGAAAACGTCTTCAAACACGAAGCGGCCCACATTCTGGATCGGCAGATCGGCGGAAGCGAGCCGTCTCTTATCACCGAAGGGTTAGCCACGTACATTGCAGGCGGACATTTCAAATCCGAACCTTACGAGCCGCGCATGGTCGGTTTGCTCGCCCTCGACGGCTACCTTCCGCTGACCCAACTGGCCGACGACTTCTACAATTCGCAACACGAAACGGGCTATCTCGAAGGCGCGGCCTTCATCGGGTATCTGGTGGAAACCTACGGGTGGAATCGCTTCGTTACTTTGCGAGGATCGTTTCAGTCGGCGGCGTCCGAGGGCGCGATGCTCGACGGTGGATTGCGTCTGACTTACGACAGAAGTCTCGTCGAAATGGAAAACGAATGGCTGGCCACTCTCCGCGCTCAACCGGTGGAACCGCGCTGGCAAAACGACGTGGCCGACACCTTGCGGCTGTACGACACCGTTCGCCGTTATCAACAGACCGACGACCTCTCGGCCTACTTTCTCAACGCCTGGATTCCCGATATTGGCCGCGCCGTGCGCGAGGACATCGTCGCCGACTACACCCGCCACCCGTCTGCGCCGGAGAACATCGCCATCGAAACGATTCTGATTGATGCCTACAACGCGCTGGTCGCCGCTGACTACACCCTCGCCGAACGCGATCTGGATGCTGTCAACACGGTGCTGGATGCGGACGGCGATTTCGCCGCCGACCCGCTCGCCGCCGATTACCTGGCGCTCACGCACTCCGCGCTGGACGCCGGATACGAGCCGCAGCGCATTACCCTTCTCGCCGACCGCGCCACTGTGACTGCCATTCAACTCGATAGCTCGCCCACCTTGATTGAATTGCAGCTTACGCGAGACAACGGCGTGTGGCGAGTCAATTAGCCGATGCTATAATGTAACCGAGGTGTGTCATGGTCGCCCACGAGCCAACAGTCATTTCTAATCTGATCGAACTTCTGCCCGGCCCCGGCGAGTGGGCTGAGGGGGAATATTACTTCGTCTCCGACCGCGGCCGCTTCGTCGAACTCTCGGACGGGAATCTGGAGTTTCCTCCTATGCCAACCGACACTCACCAACTTATTTTGGGCCGTCTCCACGCGGTTTTGTTTGCCTTTGTATCTCAACACAAACTTGGTCACATTCGCTTCGCGCCTCTCCCCGTGCGCCTGTGGCCCGGAAAAATCCGCGAACCCGATCTCATCTTCATGTCCGCCGCGCACGTTGACCGCATCGAAAAATACTGGGGCGTTCCCGACCTCGCCGTCGAAATCGTTTCCGGCAACCAGACCGATATTGACCGCGACCGCAAGGTGAAGCGCGAAGAATACGCGCAGGCCGGCATCGCCGAATATTGGCTCGTTGACCCGGAAGAAAAAACGGTTGAAGTGCTGCGGCTCGAAGGCAAAACCTACCGCGAGGCAGCCCGCCTCGTCGAAAACGACACGCTCACTTCCCCCACCTTCCCCGGTTTTGAACTTTCGCTGAAAGAATTGTTCGCCCCGGCCACGCCGTAGCATAGGGGCTTGTCCCCTACCGACTACCTTCGCCTCAACAATCGCATCTCTGGACTGCGGACGATCAGCGCGATGAGAAAGTAGATCGCCGCGCCGACCATGGCCCCTCCCGCGCCGATCAACCACAGGGGCGCGGCTACCATCTTCCCCCAACCGATCACCGCGATTCCCATCCCTGTCGTTGCGATGGCGGCGCGAGTCACGCTCCCGATCATAATTCGCCCGTCCAACCCGCCTAACCGTTGGCGAAGCACGATCACCAGCCCGGCCATTTCAATTGCCGTCGCCAACGAGTTGCCCAGCGCCAGCCCGCCGTGCGGAAACCAGCCCCAGGCCGCGAACACACGGGTGAACGTCAGGCTGAAAATCACGTTCAAGATCATCGCCCCCGCGCCGATGAATACCGGCGTGCGGGTGTCTTTCAAGGCGTAAAACGCGCGCGTAATCACCTCGACGACCGAATGGCCGATCAGCCCAACGGCATACCAAATGAGCGCCCAGGCGACGAGCGCCGTTGACGTTGCGGTGAACTTCCCGCTTTCGAACAACAGGGCGATGATCGGCCCCCCCAGCAGAATCAAGCCGAGTGCGGCGGGCAAGGCCAAAAAGAGAGTCAGGTTGAGCGCGGAAGCCAGCGTGCCGCGCAGGGCATCGCGCTCGCCCCGCGCCGCCTGCGCCGAGAACGTTGGAAAGACAGCGGTGGCAATCGCTTGCGCGATGACGGCTTGCGGAAAGGTAAAAATTTGAAACGCAATCGTGAGCGCCGACAAACTGCCGGAGGGCAAAGTAGAGGCAATAATGGTATTGATCCAAAAATTGAATTGCCACACCGCCAGCCCGAACATGCGTGGGAGCATGAGTTTGCCCACCTGCCGCACGGCGGCGTCCCTGAGATCGAGGGTGAACGTGTATATCGGCTTGTGTTGGATCAGCGCCGGCAGTTGAATGATGAGATGGAGTACTGCGCCGGCAACAACACCCCACGCCAACCCGTACACCCCATGTAGGGGCGACCCTTGCGGTTGCCCTTGCCCTATCAACGCCCCGCCGATAATGCCGACGTTATACGCGATGGGCGCGATGGCCGGAGAGAGAAAATGATGGTGCGCGTTGTGTATCCCCATCAGCAGGCCGCTCACGCCGAATATGACGGTGGAGATCAGCATCACCTGCATCAAGTTGGCGGTGAGCAGTTGGTATTCTGGCGAGAATCCGGGCGCAAGCACAGACCGCACCAGCAGAGGGGCGGCCAGCGCGGCGAGTCCGGCGATGACGCACAGCGCGATCAGCAAGTTGTTGACCACCGCGCTCGCCAGACGCCAGGCGCGTTCGCGGCTCTCGTCCAAGAATCCGGTAAACAGGGGGATGAAAGCCGAGCCGAGTGCGCCACCCGCAATCACGGTGAACAGCAAATCGGGCGCGCGGAAAGCGGCGAAGTAGGCGTCCAGTTCGGCGGATGTTCCGAATGTGCGGTTGATGATGATCTGGCGCAACAACCCCACGAGGTTAGCGGCCACAAACCCGGCCATGACGGTGGCGGCGCTGTGGAAAAGGCGGTTCACTGCGCGGGATTATACTCCCTCCCCTGTTGGCGTTTTCCAACGGGGGAGGGCAGGGTGGGGGCTTAAATCACGAGAGCCAGGGACGCCGACCCTGGCTCTCTCAAAGGAGGAGAAGAAGAGGTTTCATATACCCTTCCGATTGAGAGAATACCACAGAGAACTGTGTTTGCCTTGCCCTCTGGCCTACGCCAAACCTACGCCAGCCCTACGCTAGATGAGGTAAAGGCGAGTTTCTGCGTGCTATAATCTGGCTCTCCCGGTAAGGGCGAAGCATTCGCCTTTCAACTTCCAGATTTTTTGGTTCAAGGGCGAAGGCTTCGCCCCTACAATTCGTGCGTTCCGTCTTCCGCCTTCCGCCTTCATCCTTCGCCCTCCTCGCCGTCCTCACGGGCGCGTTCCTTCGCTTCCATTTGCTTGGCGTCGTTCCGCCCGGCCTGCATTACGATTTCGCCGCCAACGCTGTCATCGTCAACGACATTGCCTTCAACGGCTGGCGCGAGGTGTTCATCACCGCCTACACGGGCAAAGAGGTGTTGTTCTTTTACACTGCCGCGGCGATCTTCAAATTCATCGGCTCGTCTATTTTTGCCCTGCAATTCGCCGCCGCCATTTACGGCGTGCTGGGCATCGCGTCGTGCTACTTCGCGGCGCGCCAACTGCTGTGGGACGAGCCAGACTCAAAATGGATTGCCGCCCTCGCCGCCGCGATTCTCTCGTTCACCTTCATGCACCTGGTTTGGTCGCGCTACGGCGAGCGCGCCGTCACCGAGCCGTTTGTGCAAGGGCTGGCGGTAGGGTTTCTGTTTCGGGGAATGAGGTTTTACCACAGAGAACACGGAGAACACGGAGAAAAAACAAGAGACTCTGCGCTCTCTGTGTTCTCCGTGGTGAACATGATTCTTGCGGGCGCGTTCACCGGCCTGGCCGCGTACACTTACCTCGCCGCGCGCCTCTTCCCGATCCCTATCGCTATCGCCCTTACCGTTTGGCTGCTTCAAACCCGTCGCCCACCCCCACACTCCCACACCCCCATACTTGCATTCGCCATCGCCGCTGCCATCGTCTTTGCCCCGCTGGGCTGGTTTTTCTTTCGGCATCCAGAATCATTTTTCACCCGCGTCGGTCAACTGACTCCGCGCGAAGGCGAAGGCAATTTGCTGTGGCAAGGCCTCACCGGCGCGGCGGGCATGATCTTCCTCTCCGGCGAGCCGTATGATCGTTTCAACATTCCGGGCCGTCCCATCTTTGGGCCACTGCTCGGATTCTTTTTCATCGTCGGCCTCGCCGCTACCGTCGTCAAACTCTTCCACCCATCGCGCAACGCCGACATCGCGGTCAGTACCGCGGTTAAAAACCGCTCCTACACTCCCAAACTCCCATTCATCTTCTTACTCATCTACACCATCGTCTTCCTCCTCCCCACCGCGCTTTCGGTGCATGACATTTTTCCATCCAACGTGCGAGCGATGGGTTTGTTGCCGTTGTTGACGGTCTTTCCGGCGTGGGGGATGGTGGCTGTTATTCGACGACTGACGATGGACGGCGGACGACGAGCCGTCGTCTATCGTCTATTGTCCATCGTCTGCCTTTTGGCCGGCACGCTCACTACCGGCTACTCATATTTCAACGTTTGGGCAACGGCGCCGAGTTTGTATTACGCCAACGACACGGATTTGGTGAACGCCGCGCGCTGGCTGAATACGACGGACTTGCGCGATGTCAACGTGTATCTTTCGGCGATTCATTATCGCCATCCGACGGTGGCTTATCTAGCGCGCGATTACGAAAATTTCAGATGGTTCACCGGCGGAAATGCGCTGGCCGTTCCCGAAGGCGCGGCCATTTACGTCTTCCCGCATTCCGCGCCGCCGCCCGAAGAGTGGATCGCAAAGTGGACTCCCGCCTACGCGCCCCTCGGCCCCGATGGCACACCGGATTTTCGCGCTTATCGTTTCGACTCTTCGCCACCGCTTCCCGATTTCAAATCGGCCAACGGCAACTTCGGAAACATGATCGAGATCACGGGCTACCGGCAGGTGGAGGCCGGTGTGGTGGATTTCCGTCTGCGAGTGTTGAACACGCCGGATCGCGGAGACTATCGCCTCGTGGCCGATCTGGTTGACTCTCACGGCCTTCACTGGGCGCAGGGATTCAACGATTCGTATTTTTCGGAGCAGTGGCAGGCGGGCGAAACAATAATGATGCGGGTGGAGATTCCGGTGGCGAGCGGGACCCCGCCGGGGGACTACAAATTGCTGACGACGATCTTCTCGCCGGGAACAAAAGCGACTCTGCCCGCTCTGACGGACTCCGGCTACGCCGCCGCTTACGCCGCCGTTGGCCCGATCACGATTCCGCGATCCGAGCCGCGGGCGATGGCGCAACCGATTGCAACTTTGGACGGTTTGAATTTGATCCGGTTTGATCCGCCGCCCGTTTCTTTGCGTCAAGGTGAGGCGCTGCCTTTCACGTTGGTTTGGCAAGCGCCCGCGTCGGTGAATGCGCCCGTGCGAATCACGGTGGGTGATGAGGTGATCGAATCGAAGGCGGTGAGCCTTGAGCAAGCGGGTGAGACTTTGATTGATCGCCACGCGCCGCGCATCCCACGTGCGATGGCTCCGGGCGAGTACGATGTTCGGGTGGACGGATTCCGAATCGGCGGCGTCACGGTGGAGGCGGTTCGGCGCGAGTTCAACGCTCCCGCAACGTCCCAGACACGATCGGACATCTTCGGTGGTCTGTTTGAACTGGCGGGGTATGACGTTAATGAGGCCGCGATCACCCTCCACTGGAAGGCGCTGGCCGAAACGGACACCGATTACACGATGTTCGTTCACGTTCTCGATGCGAACGGACAGATCATTGCGCAGAGTGATTCGCGCGGCGAGTATCCAACATCGTTGTGGGCGAAGGGCGAATACGTTGCGCGGCGAGTCGAGATCGCAACGGTCGGCGCGATTGAGGTGGGGTGGTACGTGGCGGAGACGGGAGAGCGGTTGAAGACGGAAGAGGGAGACGTGGTGAGGTTCGCGCCCTAACGAGGGTATAATCCTTAGTATTCCTCCGCGGAAACTATCCTGACCGCAAAGATTTCGATCCACGAAGGACACGAAGGCACACGAAGAAAACCTTAGTGTGTCTTCGTGTGCCTTCGTGGATTCCTTCGGTCGCAGACTGCGCTATGCTCATCGTTCTCATTCTCACCGCTCTGCTCTTCGACTTCCTCAACGGCTTCAACGATAGCGCGAGTCTGGTGGCGACTGCCATCTCGTCGCGGGCGATGTCGCCGCGCCGGGCATTGGTGCTTACGGCAGTTTCAGAGTTCGCCGGGCCGTTCCTGTTCGGGGTGGCAGTGGCGAACACGGTGGGCAAAGGGCTGGTTGATGCGGCGGTCATTACGTTGCCGGTGGTGTTGGCCGGTGTGCTGTCCGCAATTGTATGGAATCGCGTGACCTGGTTTCTGGCCGTGCCGTCGTCGTCGTCGCACGCGCTGGTGGGCGGGCTGATGGGCGCTGTGCTTTTGGCCGACGGGCCGGGGGCCATTCATCTTGGTGGGCTGATGAAAATTTTGCTGGCCCTTTTTCTTGCGCCGCCGTTGGCTTTCGCCGCCGGGTTTGTGTTGATGCGTGTGATTCTTTTGCTGGCGCAGAACGCCACGCCGCGCGTGAACGACTGGTTCCGCGACGGGCAGTTGTTCACCGTCATCGGCTTGGCGCTCAGTCACGGCGCAAACGATTCGCAGAAGACGATGGGTATTATCACGTTGGGACTGGTGGCTTCGGGGATGATCCCATCGTTCGCCGTGCCGCTGTGGGTGATTGTGGCCGCCGCCGGGGCCATCTCGCTGGGGACTCTGCTCGGCGGGTGGCGGCTGATTCGCACGTTGGGCGGACGCATGTTCACGATCCGCCCGATACACGGTTTTGCGGCGCACATTGCGTCGGCCAGTGTGATTCTCACGGCGGCCTTGCTCGGCGGGCCGGTGAGCACGACGCAGGTGATCAGTTCGTCGATCATGGGCGTGGGCGCGGCGGAGCGCGTTTCTAAAGTGCGGTGGGACGTGGGGCAGGAGATGCTGCAAGCGTGGGTGTTGACCATTCCGGCCACGGCGCTCGTCGGGGC